>JAPLUS010000185.1 GCA_026397495.1 Candidatus Zixiibacteriota bacterium
ACCTTTATGCCAACTCATCCCTAATTCTTGCAAGTTTATTAACTGCCTATCTAACAACTAATTAGTTATAAGATTAGCTTTTTGATTTTAATAAATAGATTCTGATTTTCTGCGAATTACGAATTTCTCGCAACAAATGGCTGATTTCGCTCGGGTATGGTTTCATTTTTGGGGCTATTGAAAAAGCTTCAGAAAAAGGGGAAAAGCATATTTCTGGGAAAAATGTCATTGGAATTGTCATCCTGAACTTGATTCAGGACCCCGCCTCGCCTGCCGCCCGCGTGTAATTCTTCACAGTTTCGGTAACAATATTTTATAATATTGGCAACCAGGACTCGCCTGCCGCCCGCCTGCCGGACGGGCAGGGTCGAGCAGGGACAAGCAGGAAGGATGCTGTTATCGATGCATAAGAGTTTAAAACAGGTTCTGACCAATAAATGGCAGAACCACAAGACTTCGTCTGGGGTTCTGCCCCACTTCAAACTAGATCTTAATTCTTGTTTCTTTCCTACAATTCCCCCACATACCCCCACAGGTGACTAATGACGGACTTGATTGAAAAAGCATTAAAATATACAACAAATTTTTAGGTGTAAAGAATAATTATATTCCTCTCAACATGGAACCGAATTGCCTACGGAATAATGACTTATCTCAAATTGAATTCTATATAACTCCCTGAACAATATAAGTAGTGATATTATCATGTAGAGGGCTTGCAGAGTTCCGAACTTTTTCGTAATTTATAGCGAGTTCATTAGGATTAAATGAAGGTGAACGGTTTTTATTCGTAGAAATATTTTTGATCAATAAGGAGTTGGAATGACGGCAAAAAGAACCAGTATTCTTAAAAAGGCAATTATGGAAAAGCGGGCGGTGGTGGTGGTTGGATGTCACGATGCTTTCAGCGCTCGGATAATCGAGAAATGCGGATTCGAAGCAATCCAGATTTCTGGATATGGACTGGCGGCTTCCCTTTTGGGAAAACCCGATGTCGGCCTGGTACAAATGAAAGATGTTTTGGATATGACATGGAAGATTGCGCAGGCAGTTAAACTACCGGTGAGGGCCGATGTAGATACCGGCGGCGGTAATGCCGTGAATGCCGCGTGGATACCCGAGCGGTCGATGGCGAGGGGTATTGCCTGAAGAAATGGCCGGTAAGGTTAAGGCCTGTGCAGATGTCAGGGATAGATTTGATAAAGATTTTATTGTTAATGCGAGGACGGACTCATATGCCCCGCACGGCCTGGGGGAGGCGATTCGCCGCGCCAATATCTATTTACAAGCGGGTGCCGATCTGGCTTTCATCGATGGTATTAGGACGAGAGCCGATATTCAACGGGCGGTCAAAGAAGTGAAAGGGCCGCTTTCGGTCAATCTGATGGATGCCGTATCGGGAATGAAAACGGAACTGGTGCCAATCCCGGAATTGGCCAAATTGGGAGTCGGTCGTGTTTCCATACCGGTCGCTTCTATTATGGTTGCCCACAAAGCTATGCTGAATTTCTTTAGGGCGCTCAAGGCGGCTCCCGATGGTATTCTTCCCGGGCAGACCCAGTGGGTTACTTCCTTTGAGGAATATACTGACGCGGTTCAGCTTAAAGAATACAAAGAGATGGAAGATAAATATCTTCCCGGAGAAAGACTCGAATCAAAATATAAAGGTGAGAAGAAAATTGTCGGCTGATTGTCGGCCAACAAGAGGAATATTAATATGGGTATGACATACGTTCAAAAAGTTCTGGCCAAGGCCTGTGGTAAATCATTGGTGGCCCATGGAGATGTGGTTGAGCCGGAAGTGCATCTGGCGATGTCACACGAAAACGGTGCTCTGGTGATGAACCAGTTTGCTGAAATCTATAAAGACACCGGCATCGATGCAAAAATTTGGAACCCTGATAGAATAGCCATTATACTTGACCATCGTGTTCCGGCCGAGAGTTCTAAAACGGCTACTAACCAGAAAAAGATCAGGGAATTTGTTGCCAAACAGGGTATCAAAAAATTCCATGATATTCGCGGCGATGAGGGCGGTATATGCCATCAGATCCTGCCTGAATATGGTTATGTCAGACCCGGTTATGTCGTCGTTGGCACTGACAGCCATACCACCAGCCATGGTGCTCTGGGAGCCTTTGCCTTTGGAATTGGGGCCACTGAAATGGCCTCGGTTTGGGCCCTGGGTAATATTCTCAATGTGGAAGTGCCGGGAACTATCAAAGTAAATGTCAATGGTAAATTCCCCGCCTATGTCGGAGCCAAAGACCTGATTTTATACCTGATTGGCAGACTTACGGCCGAAGGAGCCAATTTCAAGGTCCTGGAGTTTCATGGCGAAACAATCAGAAAAATGTCGACTTCAGGGAGATTGACCATCTGCAATATGTCGGTGGAAGCCGGAGCTACCAGCGGCATTGTCCCGCCAGACGAAGAGACTTTGAATTATTTGAAAAATATTGCCGGCATAAGGGGAAAAATTGAGATTTATGGGCCGGATAAAGATGCCGAGTATGAGCAGGTGATAGATATTGATGTATCTCGGCTTGGTCCCCAGATAGCTTGCCCGCATACGGTGGACAATATCAAGCCGGTGGAGGAAGTGACCGGAAAGAAGGTGCAGCAGATAGTCATCGGATCGTGCACCAACGGACGGCTGGATGATCTTGAAACTGCGGCCAACATTCTCAAAGGGAAAAAAGTGGCTCTGGGAACCAGAATGCTGATTTTCCCGGCTTCATGGCGGATTTACCAGGAAGCTATGAAAAAAGGGTATCTTTCCATATTAGCCGAGGCGGGGGCTGTTATCTGTAATCCCGGTTGCGGCCCTTGTCTTGGTATTCACCAGGGCGCCCTTGGAGATCAGGAAACGGCCTTGGCTACCACCAATCGAAATTTTAAGGGAAGAATGGGTAATCCCAACGCCGAGGTCTATTTGTGTTCACCTGAGGTGGCCGCGGCGAGTGCTATAACCGGGGTAATCTCTGACCCAAGAGCGGGAGGTCGTTGAAATGGGAAAAGTTGTATTTAAAATAGGCAATGATGTTTCCACTGATATAATTTACCCGGGGAGATTTATGGCGACTTTACTGCCGACCGAAACTCCACAATATGCTTTCGCCGACGATGTTGAATTTAGCAAAAAATTAAGAGCCGGCGAAATACTGAAGGGAAGTATTGTAGTTGCCGGACAAAATTTTGGCTGTGGTTCCTCCCGTGAGCAGGCCGCATCATGTCTAAAAGGGTATGACCTGATCATTGTCGCCAGGCATTTCTCAAGAATTTTTCTGCAGAATTCCATTAATCTCGGTCTTCAGACCATAATCTGCCCCGATATTGAGGCCGATGAAGGCAATGAACTTGAGATAGAACCGGAGTATGTTCAAAATAAAACAACCGGCGGAAAATTTAAAATTGTACCTTTGCCGAAAGCTCGTCAGGCAATTATCGATGCCGGCGGATTAGTCCCATACACCAAAGCTTTACTGCTGCGGAGAATGCAAAAGTAAGCCAGATCCTATATTTTTTGGGAAATCAATCAATAGGGAGATTCTTATGCCGCTTCTCTTAACCCGCGATGATGTCATTGGTGTGCTTAATATGTTTGATTGTATGAAGGTGGTGGAAAAAGCCTTCGCCGAATTAGCCGCCGGCACGGCGGTGCTTCCGCTTCGCATCGGTATCACTCCGCCGGACGGTCTGGCGCTCTATATGCCGGCTTATCTCAAAGAAATGAATGCGC
The DNA here is from genome assembly GCA_026397495.1 of Candidatus Zixiibacteriota bacterium. GTDB lineage: Bacteria > Zixibacteria > MSB-5A5 > GN15 > PGXB01 > JAPLUS01. Next base: position 3,743 of record JAPLUS010000185.1, read on the forward strand.
TGGCCTGTAAAATAGTCTCGGTCTACAAAAATAATCCCCTTAAGTTTAATTTGCCGACAACCATTGGGAAAGTACTGCTTCAAGATCCGGGGACAGGGGAAGTGATTTGCATTATGGATGGCGGGTATCTTACGGCCGTTCGTACCGGCGCCGCCAGCGGAGTGGCAACTCAATATTTGGCACGGGCCGACAAGGGGCAGGTGGCCGGCATATTTGGAGCCGGGGTCCAGGCCAAAATGCAATTATGGGCCATGACCGTTGCCCGGCCAATTGCCTGTGCCTATGTTTATGATATCTCCAGTGCAACCACCGAAGCGTTTATTAAAGAGATGGGAGCCGAATTGAAGCTGGATATTATTCCGGCGGATTCGCCCGGACAGATATTGGCCGAGTCTGATATAATCTGCACAGCATCTTCATCGGCGACGCCCCTTTTTGACGGCTCTCAGGTTCGTCCGGGGACGCATATCAACGGTATCGGCAGTCATACCCCCACTGCGCGCGAACTCGATACGACTATTATTAAACGGTCGAAAATAGTTGCCGACTCGTTTGAAGCCTGTCTGAAAGAAGCGGGAGATATAATGATTCCGATTCAAGAGGGGGTAATCAGGAAGGATGATTTATACGCCGAACTGGGTGAACTAATAACCGGCCGCAAGGCGGCGCGCACCAATGATTCCGAAATCACGCTTTTTAAATCCAATGGCTTGGCGATTCAGGATGTCGCAGCGGCAAAATTGGTCTATGAGAAGGCCAAAAAGGCCGGAATTGGAAAAGAGGTTACACTTTAACGACTCAAATATTTAGAGGAGAATTTTTCATGAAACATTTTCTGTTTTTTGCATTAGGCGGATTGCTCTTGCTGGCGACAGTAGCCCCTATGGCACAGGACCAGCCTAAGGAGAAGCCGTGGTTTGATATGCAAAACTGTGATTTCTGTAAGAATTTGATTAAAGACACCCTTCTTCTGCCCAATACGATTTGGGAGCATCATGATATTTCCAACGGCCTGATGATTGTTACTCTTGTCAAGCCGGAGTATATGGCATCATATAAAAAAGCTATGGATGATATGAGTAAAGTGGGTCAGGAGATGATGCAGGGGAAGCCGGTCAAGATGTGCGGGTTCTGTGAAGCATATGGAAAGCTTATTATGGCCGGTGCTAAGATTGAAAATATTATGGGAGATTGGGGCGAGGTTACGTTGATTACATCAGACAAGCCGGAAACACTGATAATGATACGCGAATATGCCCAGTGCACCAGAGAAGAGCTGGCCAAAATGGCAAAGAAATAGAGACATCATAGAGATTGAGCCATTCATAGTCTATTCAATGCCCGTCAACTAAGGGACTGTTGAAAAAGTCCCAAAATTTGGTTGCGGCGGGTCTTTGACGCGCAGTCAGTCCGCCTACGTGTACTACTTCAGGGTTTCGGTAACAAATCGGCGACATATTGCAGTACTCGTAGTAAAGGTAGGGCGGAACCCCGGACGAAGTCTTGCGGTTCCGCCAATTAAAGTCCGTTCTACCGTGTAAGACTATTTTATTACCATTATTTCCGGGCAGACTAATGGTCATCAACTAATTAATTAGACAATCCCACATAGGTTAGCTGTGTCGAAAGCATCATCTTATACCTCCGACCACAATACTATATCGTCAAAAACAATATGTCAATATAAATAGTTGATGACCATAAGTCTGCCGCGCACAACATGATTTCATATCAAATCCATTTGTCGGGTTTCTCACTCGTTCACTTCGTTCACTGTTTCGAAACCTGACCTACAATTGCTTTCCATCGTATGGGAGCGACTTTCCGGGTTTATAGCCTGCCTTCCTGTCGGTTGGCCTGGAGTGGCCATTTGTCAGGCACAGAAAAGAGTGTCAATAACTATAGCGAGAACCAAGGTGGTATTATCGGCGGTCTGGTTGACGGCATTTTGTTCGGCCAATCATCGAGTCAGCCCGGTTACCCCGATGCCCCCGGTTTTGAGGTGGTCGCTCATCACGCCTTCCAGAGTTTTGCCAAGACTTTAAAAGGGATTAAGTAAACAACGGCGCCAGGGATAAATTTTATTGGGTCTTTTTTATATTTTTGGTATCTGATTGGAGAGTCTCTAACAAAGTGAGAGCCGCAGCATAATCCGGTTTTAATTCTAAAGCTCTTTTTAAGGCCGTCATTGATGGACTCCATTCTCCAGTCTTGGCCAAAGCCAAGGCCAGATAGTATTGATGGCAAGCGTTATCATAATCTTGCGCTACGGCATTGGCGAAGCAGAAACCGGCGTCTGCGAATTGACCGCGAAGATAAAATTTAAGTCCCTCGGAGAAAAACTGATTGGCCGATTTACCGGGTTGCTCCGGAATCCTAATGGAGGAAATAATGTTCTCCCGTTTCGTATCAGGAATGAGATTTTCTGGAGACAGTACAAAGATTACAGATATGGCCTGAGATTTATGGTTGTAAATGTGATAATCGTACAATATCCGGTCCGTCTTACGAACCTTTATAAAAAAGCCTTTTAGTTCTATTGTGGAAAACTCATATATTTTAGTACTTATGTCCCGCCCCTTCTCTTTACTATCTGCCCCCCACATAGATTCTATATTGTGGCGAGCCTTTAGATAAAGGCCCCCTAACCTTTCATAATAAACTCTTCGCTCGAATTCATAGGGGGTGTTATATCCGGGAAATAGATATCCATATTTCTGCGAATAAGCCCATGGCGGACGACTGATAATGATCAAGGCGCTGGAATCAGCTAAGACAACTTGAGCGATTTTATCATTGTCATGGCCCCTATCAATCCCCATGACTTTGGCAGAAGCCGGTAAATAAAGGGAGCAATTGGGAAGCTCTCTTGGGAGAAGCTCCTCTTGCAGGAGATACCGTTCCTCGCAATCGGAATAACGGACTTTTTCGGGGGGCTTGTTCAAATCAGAGATACTTTTTTGCAGAGGGACAATGATAGAAAAGTACACAATCGTCAAGAAGAATAAGCTCAGGAAACTCAATATCAAAATGACTTTTTCCACTAATCGGTAACCCGGCCCGGGCATAAATTTCTCTCGGAGCGGTTTTTTGGATAGAAGAATGATGGCTATAAGGGGCACTGCCAGCGTAATGAGAATATGAGTTGTCTCGCCATATATTCCCAATACCAAAGTAGAGGCAATCCTGTGGAGTATGGTAAGAAATATTATTATAACGGTAAGGCTTCGTCCCCAGGTGCTCCTCTTAAAAATGCCCCAGATCGCCGTAAGCGATGCGGTTACATAAAAAATTCCAAAAAGTATACCCACCAAGGGATTTGAGAATAACCCCCATATCGATATAGAATATAGTGGCCCCGAGACGAAGCGGCCCCATTGGAAGGGCACCTCATAATAGGCATAGATTCCGGCCATTAAAGCCAGTAATATTGCAAAAATATACTTTTCAACCCATTTCATATTCAACCTATTTCCGTGAAAATCTTAAAGTTATGCTGTTGATTTTACGGTATTAATATTATCGGTTGAAATCCTTTATGACTATAGACCGGAGTAAGGAATCAAGGCGTCGGTTACTAATTCACGGGTTGCCAATCACCGAGAGCCTCCCTTTCTCCATTTCTCTTTGTCTTTGATGAATTGGATCATTGTGACTTTTTCGATTCGGGGAAATATTCCCCAACGGTTCATTCCTCCCCAATAAGTGATAATATGTCGCAAGCCAACAGTGATAGAGACAATGGAAAAAGAACTCGACTATTATTTTAGAATCCCTTGACTCAGAATGACTTATGCTTGGACCTCTTTTCCCTACCCCTCTTATTGTTAGGAAATCAGAGCAAATCTATATGCCAAAATCTCTGGTACAGCAGTTGCTCAATGTTTGAGCAGAATGCCTATGGTTTTTTATGTCC
>JAPLUS010000273.1 GCA_026397495.1 Candidatus Zixiibacteriota bacterium
TTAAAAAGTTGGTCGATAAATCAAAAATAAAAGTCAAAGTAAATCCGGATCAACTACCTCTTATGGAACAGCAGATTGAGCATTTCAAAGGAAGCTCAACCGCTATCAAGGAAATAATTATTGAGCCGGATGCCCGGGTTCGCCATTGCGGTTGTTTTATCGAAACGCCTACCGGGGATGTTGATGCCCGCGTCGAGTCCCAAATGGAGATTGTCGCTGAGACCCTTAGCGAAGTCGAAGGGGCCTTGTGAAAGCCATTCCCTATGAATTCTACTCCAGCCGATTAGAGCGTGTTAGTACCATCAAACAGTCTGGCCGCGTTGTTCAAATAATAGGTCTGGTAATTGAATCCATTGGCCCCGCTGTTTCCGTGGGTGATCTATGTCGAATCGAGCATCCCGAAACGGGTGAAAAAATCAGAGCGGAAGTAGTCGGCTTCCGCGACAATAGAATTCTTCTTATGCCCCTTGGTTCCATCTCCGGAATAACCCCCGGTTCCATTGTCATCTCCACGGGAGAGCAGCTTCGCATACCAGTCGGCGAAGAGCTGATTGGAAGAGTTTTGGGTGGTTTGGGACAGCCGATTGACGGATTGGGACCTATTCTCTGCACCAAAACCAGAGTTATCGAAAGTCCGCCCATTCCGGCTCTTAAGAGGGATAGAATTGATAAGCCAATTCGCACCGGCATAAAGGTGATTGATATTATGGCGGCTGTGGGCCGCGGACAAAGGATGGGAATTTTCGCCGGCTCCGGCGTTGGTAAATCCGTGCTTTTGGGTATGATTGCCCGAGGCTCATCGGCCGATGTCAATGTTGTTGCTCTTGTTGGTGAGCGTGGGCGAGAGGTGCGTGAATTTATTGAAAAGGATTTGGGAAAAGAAGGACTGAATCGCTCCGTAGTGGTGGCGGTGACTTCTGACCAGCCGGCTTTAATTAGAATTAAGGGGGCACATCTGGCAACGGCTATTGCAGAATATTTTCGCGATCAAGGGAAGAATGTAATGCTTTTGATGGATTCCGTAACCAGGATAGCGACTCTATGCGGTTCTGGTTGAAGGTGACGATTTCAACGAGCCAATATCGGATGCAGTTCGTTCAATATTGGATGGGCATGTCAGTTTATCCAGGCGCCTTGCCTCTTATAATCAATATCCCGCCGTAGATATACTTGATTCCATCAGCCGTCTGATGGTTGAAGTCTCCTCACCCGAGCATCTCCTTTTGGCCGCCAAAGCGAGAGAAATTGTCGCAACTTATCGAGAATCCGAAGATTTAATAAATATTGGCGCCTATGTCAAAGGTTCCTCCGTTAAGATCGACTACGCGATATCAAAAATAGAGAAAATTAACGAGTTATTTCGACAGAAAATAAATGAACTCTGTGATTTTGATGAGACTCTGAGTAAACTGGCCAAGATACTGGCCGACGATGAGGGCAAAGCGATTCCTAATGAAAAAATTTAGATTTAGACTGGAAAAGCTTCTTCAGCTTAAAGTTCATGTAGAAAAGGATAAGCAGAAGCTTCTCGGCATAGCGGCGCGGAAGGTTACGGAACAAGAAACATTCCTTTTAGAATTAAAGGCGACTCGTCTGACAACCCAAAAAGCGGCCCGGAGCTGTTTAACCGGGACTCTCAATCCCAATCTTTTATTGGGCTATTCCCGCTACTTCATAAAGCTGAAAAAAAATGAATTAGCCGGCAGGGAAATTTTGAAGGCGTACCTTACGGAAAGAGAGAAGAAAAGATTGGAATTGGTTGAGGCCACTAAGCAGAAAAAAATCTACGAGAAATTAAAAGAGCGCAAACTGCAATTATATCACAAGGAAATCGATTCTCTACTCCAAAAGGAGCTAGATGAATCGTCCTCACAGATGCTTCTCTATAGAGAGCGCCTGCAATCGGTGCCACAGTCAATCTCCCGTATCGCCCCCGTATCCTGATTTTTAATTTTTTGGAAAGAGATATCCAAGTATACCGGAAATGTTTTCCTAACTTGAGAGGCATTCGCATTAGAAGCGAATCTCTTTTCCAATTTCCCAAATGTATTAACGTCAAGTAATGTAATCGATTATGACGGCACCTTGTCCCCCGATAAATAATGGCACAGAGCTTGCTTAAAATATGAATGGAGAAATAGGTTTATGATTAAAGGTTTATACAGTTCAGCCTCGGCGATGTTACCGAGAATAAAAATGCAA
>JAPLUS010000265.1 GCA_026397495.1 Candidatus Zixiibacteriota bacterium
GGCCAAGCTGGTCTGGTAAGCGGCGATATTTCTCGATAAATATGATTGAAAATGGTTTAACAAGAAAAAGCTGGGAGACTAGAGTTAAGCGGGGGAGATTAATTGAAATCTCTCCCCGTTTTCAGTTTCGGTGCGATTTTTCCACATGAGAACAAAATCCATGGTCTCTGGTTAGGAAATGTTTCCCTTCAATTATGCCTATATTTAGCATTTGAAATGGGGGGAAACCGGGAACATGAACCTACAATCTTATAACAAATGATTATAGCCCTAATGAATAAACCTGCTCTTACCATGGAATAAAATTGAACCAATGTCGCTTGTCTTTGCATCAATAGTGAGCGATAATACTTTTGTTATTAAAAACTAGTTGAATCCGGCAATACCACAGGATGATTTATTGGGGATTTTGAGATCATCATAAATATGTGTTTATTATTTACCTCATGAGAAGGCGGTGTAGAATGGACCATCAGCGATCGGAAGAAGCCTGGGAGCGATCCGAGGAAAAATACCGCAACTTAATCGATAATAGTCATGACATCATATATACACTTAATCCGGAGGGAGTATTTACCTTCGTTTCCCCTAGTTGGACTGCGCATCTAGGCCACCCGGTCAGCTATGTTGTGGGCAGAATATTTGATCAATTCGTCCATCCGGATGATATCGGGCGGTGTCAAGCATTCCTACAAAGAACGATCGAGACTGGACAACGGCAAACGGGGGTCGAATACCGCGTTTTACACATCGACGGGTCTTGGCGCTGGCACATCACCAATGCTATGCCCTTATGGGACGAGGGTGGGAAGATCATTGGTGGTCAGGGCAATGCCAGTGACATCACCGCGCGCAAACAGTCCGAAGAGGCACTCAGACAAAGCGAGGAAAAATACCGACTTCTGCTTTCTCAAATGCCGCAGGGTCTAGCGGTCCATGAAGTGATTAGCGATGATGCCGGCAAAGTAGTGGATTATCGGTTTCTTGATATCAATGCGAGTTATGAAAAATTAACCGGGCTCAGGCGAGAAGATGTTCTGGGGAAAACAGTACTCGAGATTTTGCCTGGAACCGAACCATACTGGATTGAAAAATACGGACATGTGGCCATTACTGGTGAGGCGCTGCAATATGAGAATTTCTCCAAGGAATTGGGACGATATTTTCGAGTGGCGGCTTATTCTCCGCAGACTGGGCAATTTGCAGTTATTATCTCCGACATAAGTGAAAACAAACTAATGGAGGAAGAACTCAGAAAGAGTGAAGAGAAATACCGTTCTATTTTTGAAAACATCTCAGAGGGAACCTATCAAATCAGTCCGCAAGGAAGGTTTATCAGCCTAAATCCTGCCATGGCCAAAATATTTGGTTTTAACTCCACCGAGGAAATGATTAATAGTATTAACGACGTCCAGCATCAGCTCTATGTTAATCCAGAAGATAGAACCAAACTTCTGGAAAAGCTGGCAGATCATAATCACTATGGCTTCGAAGCAGAGATGTATAACAAACATGGTAGCAAGAAATGGATGTCTTTTAATGTCCGGGCGGTTCGCAATGACAATGGTGAACTGTTACATATTGAGGGGACCTGCAGAGACATTTCCGAACGCAAGCATTCCGAAGCGCTCATATTAGCAGCTCAGCAGCAGATGGAACAGGTCATAGATCTATTGCCTGACGCTACCTCGGTTATTGACCAAGAGGGCAAGGTTGTTTTTTGGAATAAGGCTATGGAAGAAATGACAGGAGTAGCCAAAGAGCTCATGATTGGCCGGGGTGATTACGAATACACTCTCCCCTTCTATGGAGAAAGACGTCCTGCCTTGATTGACCTGGCCCTCATGTCCAATGAAAACTACGGTGAAATTGTGGGAAAGTATGACTTTATTCGCCAGGAGGGCAATACTCTTTTCGGCGAAATATATGTACCTAATTCTTATCAAGGCAGAGGTGCTTATTTATGGGGGGCGGCCTCCAAACTGGTTGATCCTGATGGGCACATAGTTGGGGCTATTCAATCTGTTCGCGATATCACCGCGCGCAAAGAATTGGAGAAAGCCAGAGCGGAGGCAGCGGCGATTCAAAAGATGACATTGCTATCAGTTGGCGACGGTATAATATCAACCGATAAACAGGGTCTAATCATACTATCTTGGTTTCCAAACAGGGTATTGAAAGACCAATTGAAGATAGTGCCGCCCCTATTAAAGATGAAGATGGAAACATAAATGGAGTAGTACTGATATTTAGAGATTTTACTGAAAAAAAGGAACGGCAAGAAAAAATTGAATATTTGAGCTATCATGATTATTTAACCGGATTATATAATCGCAGATTTTTCGAAGAAGAGTTAAAAAGGCTGGATACCAAAAGAAATCTGCCGTTAACCCTGGTTATGGCCGATGTTAACGGCTTAAAGCTGGCCAATGACGTTTTTGGTCACGCAATAGGTGATGAGCTGCTAAGAAAAGCGGCTGAGGTTATGAAAAAAGAATGTCGCGCCGATGATATCCTGGCCAGAATTGGCGGAGATGAATTTATCTTTCTATTGCCCAAAACCGATTCGGATGAAGCAGAAATGATTGTTAGGCGAATTAATGCCAGTCTGGCAAGGGAAGAAATCAATTCTATCGTCTTATCGGTCGCCTTTGGATGGGAAACCAAACGGGAGGCGGCAGAGGAGATGAAGACCATCTATAAAAAAGCCGAAGACTATATGTATAGACGCAAGCTGTCTGACAGCCCAAGTATGGAGTGCAATATTGTCAAAGTGATAATCAGCACTTTGTTCGAAAAAAACAAACGAGAAGAGCAGCATTCTCAAAGGGTAAGTGAATTATGTACCTCCATAGGACTGGCTATGGATATAAGTTCGGAAGACCTCGCTGAACTTCGTACCGGTGGATTATTGCATGATATCGGAAAAATAACCCTTGATGAAACCATACTCAATAAACCTGGAAAGCTTACTGATT
>JAPLUS010000450.1 GCA_026397495.1 Candidatus Zixiibacteriota bacterium
GGCAGCGCCTTTTCTTTTTCAAGGATGACGACGTGTTTCAACGCCGGCAGTTCACTGCGCACTTTCTCCAGGTTTTTTACCATGTCCATGTCCTTGTATCCGCCTGACATCACCAGTACGGATGCACCGGAGTTGTTGATCACGAACTTGATTTCCTCGGGAGTGAAACGCCAGCTTACCGGCACTGCTGTTGCACCTATCTTGACCGCTCCTAGGTAAACGAAGAGGAATTCCGGCCAACTTGGCATATAGATACCTACCCTGTCTCCTCTCTTGACCCCGAGGTTGATTAGCCCCTGCGCCGCCCGGTCTGTCTGCCTGTTGTACTCTCCCCACGTGACGCGCCGGTTATTGCAGAAAATGGCTTCACTATCGGGTTTTTCCTGTGCGTGCTTGATGAAAAGGTCTCCCACTACTCTTATTGGTACTTCTGCCTGCTCCATTTTCTTCCTCCTCGAATAATATAAGAACGAATATTTCAGTCTTTAAAATACCGGTCAGTATTATAGCAGATATGATTGTTCCTTTGCCGGGGCCATACAGGTTGACTCCAGAGTGCAGATGGTATAAATTGTCAGGTGGAAAATTTTTAAAGCGGAGGTTACATTTTGCCGTATAAATACGTTCTCTATGAGAAAAAGGGCAGGATCGCCTATGTTACGATCAACAGGCCCGAGGTAATGAACTCTATCAGCCCCCCGGTGAGTGATGAGCTTTACGAGGTATGGTCGGATTTTAAGAATGATCCCGAGGTTTGGGTCGCTATTTTGACCGGCGCAGGCGAGAGGGCTTTCTCAGCCGGTAACGATCTTAAATACCAGGCGGAGCATGCTGCGGATGCCGCTGCCATGACCATTAAGAACCCCGGCGGCTTCGGCGGCACCACCGGCAATTTTGAATGCAATAAACCCATCATCGGCGCAATCAACGGCTTCGCTATGGGCGGCGGCCTTGAGATCGCACTTATGTGCGATATCCTCATTGCAGCCGACCATGCCAAGCTCGGTCTGCCGGAGCCCAAGGTTGGCCTCTTTGCCGCAGCAGGCGGCGTGCACAGGCTGCCCCGCCTGATTGGTTTGAAGCGGGCTATGGGCATGATCTTGACCGCTAAGCCGATCACAGCCCAGAAAGCCCTGGAGTTCGGTCTTGTAAATGAAGTGGTCCCCATGAAGGACCTTATGGCCACCGCAGAGAGATGGGCCAACGATATCCTTCAGTGCTCACCCCTCTCCATCCGGGCCAGTAAAGAGTCCGTCATGAAAGGTCTGGAAATGAAAGTTCAAGACGCTATGGTCGCCCCCTTCCCGGCAGTCAATGCGCTCTGGACATCTGAGGACCTTATCGAAGGGCCTATGGCATTCGCTCAGAAGAGGCCTCCTCAGTGGAAGGGCCGCTAGGTAAATAGATGGGTAAATAGTTAGAGGGGCAACTCGTAGAGTTGCCCCTCTATTTTTATTGCTGATTCAACGAGATGAAATGGTTGCCGTATACATTTAAGATTTGGTCAGGCGTGCCCGCAGGTCCTTCTTCAATATCTTACCGAGGTTGTTCTTGGGCATGTCGTCAACGAAAAATATTTTATTGGGCGCCGAAAAATGATGCACATGTTGCCTAACATGGTCGATTAATTCCTGCTCGCTGGCCTTCTGTCCCGGCTTTAATACGATTACAGCAGCCACCTCTTCTCCGTATTTTGCATCGGGGAAGCCTATAACAGCCGCTTCGCTAACAGCCGGATGGTAGTAAAGCCATTTCTCGGAGATGCTGGGATCGATATTCTCTCCGCCCTTGATTATCAGGTCCTTTTTCCTGCCGGTGATATATAAATCACCGTCCTCGTCCACCTTACCGATGTCTCCGGTGTAGAGCCAGCCGTCTTTCAGGGCGGCTGCCGTTTCCTTGGGCATCTTCCAGTAGCCCTTCATCACACCCGGGCCCTTGCAGATGATCTCTCCCTCGCTTCCCATGGGCACTTCTTTGCCGTTTTCATCTACTATTTTCATCTCCAGTCCCGGGAGCGCGGGGCCGACTGATCCGATTTTGAAGCGGTCAAGCTTCTGCCTTGCCACAGTGGGACCGGCCTCCGTCAACCCGTATGCATGTATTATCCCCACTTTGAATAGGTCCATTGCTTGGAGGAGTGTGGCTTCTGCCAGCGGGCCGCCGGAGCTGATTATTCCCATCAGGGAGCCCAGACTGTGTCTCTTGGGGTCATAGGTTTGCATCAGTATGGTGATCATGGTCGGCACCAGCGGCATCGAGGTGATATTGTAATTTTTCAGTGCTTCAAATATCTTTTCC
>JAPLUS010000228.1 GCA_026397495.1 Candidatus Zixiibacteriota bacterium
ATAAGAAGACTTATTGTCAGAGCAGTCGAACTGCAAGAATGGCTCGACGATGGTTCCCGATTTCAAGGGAATCGGTCTTTGCAGCGATAAATAGAATCTGGTCTGAAAATCGCGTCTTTTATGGGCGTCTTTCAGCCAGACGAATAATTCCTCTATGGTCCGGAAAAAAGCTTTATCCCAATAACCGATGCCGGAGCTGATGATAAAATTGGGCAAATAGTAGGTTTTCAAAGCGGCCGTAATAGATTGACCATCATAGACAGATGCCCAGGGTGAAATCCATCCTGTCCCCGGACCATATACCGCCTTATCTTTTTTGTTGGCGAATTTGCGATAGTTATAGGTCACATTAAGGCCTATTTTTGCACCCAATTGGCCTGAGATACGGGGGGATAAATAGTATGATTCAAGGCGGTCGCCGGTCATAAAGGAGTCGATCGGTTTGAAAAAACCGGGATTAATGTATCCTATGGTGTCGCGGAAGCGGGTGTAGTCCATATAGGCATAACCGCCCTCGAAATCAACACTGACCGAGTTAAAGAGGGTAAGATTTATTCCGCTAAATATTTTGAAGGTGTTTTGGTCAGCTGCGACGAGGTCGCTAATCTTGAGCGAGTCGGCAATCGTATATTTAAGTGAATTATAGGAGATACCGGCCCGAAACTGAGCGTTTTGCCAGTTATATCCAGCCGAAAAGAGGGCATCATAATTGTCATTGTTGAATTTCAGAAAATAGTCGCGATAAACTCGCGAACTGAAATTTCCACTAAACAGGATGGATAGGGGGGAATTCTTGCCGGTGGGAATGAATCGGAGACCCACCCCTCCGACAAAATTGCTTAGGTTATAAAATTTTGAATAATAGGTATAATCGTTATTGAGACTGATTTCAATTGTGGAATGGGGGTAGACGCGGACTGATGTCTTGACAGATGAAAAGGCATCCTCGGCCCTGTTGGAGTCAGCGAAAAGATTGCTGGTATAGCCAGTATTGACGGCAAAATCCATTTTAATGTCGGCGAAGGCTCCCGACGCTGGTAAAGTGAGAAGAATAGCTATGGTCGGTATGGCCCCGATGTGAAAAATTTTTAACCTCATCTTGGATGACATATTCCTCCTTCGCAGACCAGTTCCCCAGTCATGGCGCTGAGACCAATTTCGCTGCCAGATCCGAATCCATTATCGGAGGAGAGGCTACAGCGGTTGCGAATCAGGGAGCGGACAGCAAACTGCCGGGCGCCGAAGGCAACTGAATTAGAAATTTCGATATCTATGAGAGTTACATTTCCGCCAGCCAGGTCAAACATTCCCGTTGAGACTGCTTCGGCGGTATTACTTTCCGGCGCTGTTGATATCTCCACTCTGGTTGGAATACCATCGCCATCCGACACGTTGTCATTAAAACCATCCCCATCATAATCAACAAATACCTTCTGAGCCTTATCCCCGGCCAGAGTCTCAGGAATCGAGGTGAATAGGAAGGAGATTACAATAAAAAGGAATAAAGCCCCCTGAATCCTTGCCGCCGTTTTCATAATTGTTACCTTTCCAATACAGATGACTCATCTCTACGCCGACACTTACCCGGTTGGCGGTCATCAATGAAGCCTCGCCCTAACAATTATCGCCATCCCTCGGCAATAGCAACTCAACATATCATGTTTTAACCATAAGTCAAACGGTTATATCGTTTCCCCGCGATCCCCTATTAAAAGCAGAAAGGGGAAATTATCTGGCGACTGTACGAAAACAAAAAATGGGCAAAGCCCGATTAAAAACCAATTTGCCAAGACATTCTCACAACACAGGCAAGAGAGGATTCATCAAATAGCTATAGCTTCGGAAATGAGAAAGGCTTAAATTGTGTCGACTATGATTGAGAAAATGTCTATGGCTGATAATTTTCATCAAAGAGCAATAACCATCATCAAGAAAATACCGCGGGGGAAAGTGGCTACATACGGTCAAATTGCGACGATGGCCGGTAATCCAATCGGCGCCCGACAGGTTGTCAGAATTTTACACTCCTCTTCAGAAAAAGAAAATTTGCCCTGGCACCGAATTGTCAATGGAAAAGCGACAATATCATTGCCCAAAGGTTCCGGCTATGAATTACAAAAGGCAATCCTTCAAAAAGAGGGGATAATTTTTGATAAGGACGATGCCATCGATTTTGAGCTCTACCTGTGGAAACCCGGGCACTGATGCCCGCCTTTTATTGAGATAGTCTCTCCGGCAAAATTGCCCGCACCTATTGACTGATTTTTCACAAAGGTTTTAGGCTGATATAAAAAACGTATATTTATATAAATCACCAAGAGTAGCGAAAGGTGGAGAAATATGTTCTATATCCCGATTATACTGGGAAGCATCCGTCGGGGTCGACAAAGCCCCAAGGTGGCTCACTTCATTTCCGAGAGGATGCAACAGACTGGGAAAATAGAAACCGAAATCCTCGATCTTATGGAGCACAACTTCCCCATGATGGAGGAGCGATTGCGGCTCCGCAATGATCCTCCGGCCCGTTTGCAGGAATTCAGCGATAAAATCGCTGCCGCTGATGCCCTCGTTATCGTCACTCCCGAATACAACAGCGGCTATCCGGCCCCTCTTAAGAACGCCCTTGATTATCTCTTCCCTGAATTTAAAAGAAAACCGGTCGGCGTGATATCAGTTTCCGGCGGATCCTTTGGCGGTTTAACAGCGCTGGCGGAATTGCGGACTGTTCTTCTGGCAATGGGCGCTCTTCCCATACCAATTAGATTTCCAATCGCCAATGTGGAAAAAACCTTTAATGATGCCGGTGTTCCCAATGATCCGATATATGAAAGCTCCGCGCAGGCCTTTCTCGACGAACTCCTCTGGCTTACCGAAGCTATTGTCGCCCAAAAGTCCAAAGAGAAATAAAATGACCGAAATTCGGTCAGAACTGGCCGCGCTATCTGGTTATTAATTAGGGGAAGAGGAAATGTGGTAGTGGTTAGGACGCATTCTTCTCTTTTATTTTCTTTACGGGAGGTTGGACTAGGTCCCGTGATGCTTTCTTCAAATTGGATTTATAAATTTCATTATTAGGATCAAGTTGAATAGCTTTTTTGAGAACCCGGCAGGCTTCTTTGACCTTATTTTGTTTATAAAAAAGCACCCCGAGGGCATTAAAGGCCGGTGCAAAATGATCATTCAATTCAATGGCCCTTTCATATTCTGTCCGAACACCTGAGGTATCCTCCAAATTCTCTAAAAGCACTCCACGCCAATAATGTATTTGTGCATAGTTTGAGTCAAGGCCAAAGGCCTTTTCTATTTCCATTTGGGCAAAGGTTAAAACCGAATCATTATGAAGTAGGGTGTCTCGCTGAATTAACCAGGCCGCGCCCATCAGGAGATGCAATTTGGCCAAAATAGAAATATCAGAAGTGAAATTAATGGCCTCTTGACATAATTGCATAGCTTCCTCGGGTTTTCGTTGGGCTATCATAATATCGCCCAAGTAGCCCATTGCTTCCACTGAATTCGGAGTCAATCTGATAGCTTGGGATAGATACTTCTTGGCCGAATCGAGTTGACCTTGCTGATGATAAATGATTCCTAAACCAAGAGAGGCTCGCGCATTATTGGAATCAACCTGAAGAACAACTGAGTATGCCTCTTTTGCTTTATCTAATTTACCTTGGTCTAAATACCGATCCGCCTTATCAGCATAAACCCTGACGGCCTGACTGTCGGCGATAGTAATAAATTCCCAGGAAATGGAATCCAACGGTAATGAACAACGAGGCGCATTGTCTTTGGCTAAAGCGATAACTTCTGCCTGAAGATGATGAATCGCCGCGGCCAACGCGTCAAGAAATGCCGCCATATCATAATAGGCCACGCTGTCCGCTTTTGCAAAGGCACGCTGGTTATATTTCCTTAGCATTCCAGAGGTAAAATTCGACTCTAACAGAGAATCAACACAACCTCGATATAATTGTTGATATTCCTTCTTTTCGCGCTCAAACCATTTGGCCATAGATGAATCCATCTGATTGCGTGTTTTATAATATGGCCAAGGGACCATTGGACCAGATTGGTCCCAATTATGCAACTTGCCTGCGATGAAATATCGATCCCGAAAAAACCAAAGAGTATTTATATATAGATTAGATAGTTTAATTATTCGTCCATAATAGCGACAGGTGGATGGATTAAATTTTACAGCCAAATAATAGGACCGTAGAGCCTTCGAAAACTGATGCTCAATAATTGACATATCGGCATAGATTGATAAAGCCGGGGTATATATAGAATCAGCTTCCAGAACAACGGAAATTTCTGCATAGCCCTTAGCAGAATCACCCAGAAGACCATAGGCATCAGCTAGGCCAACGTGCGCATCCAGATTATTAGAATCGATCCGGATCGCCGCCTGATATTCATCAATCGCCCCGTTAATGTCACCGGAATGTAATAATGCATCTCCTATGGTTCTTCTTAAATCCATAATTTGAATGACATCGGCCTCCTTGGTCAGGGCCTTACGCCATAACCGTATAGCTTCCTGAATTCGTTCATCTTTTAGGGTGTTTAAATAGATGGCATTCCC
>JAPLUS010000460.1 GCA_026397495.1 Candidatus Zixiibacteriota bacterium
GCCAATAGAATACGCCTTCTTCTACTCGAAAAGGAACATACATCATCCAGTAGCTCTCTTCTTTGTCGGTGTAATATACAAACGCCAGCCGGTCTTCTTGAGTAAAAGCCAAGGTCTTATTTTCAACGGTTGATTCTGATAATTTATACTGCATGCGATACTGAATATCCTCGATATCTCGATAGTTTGAAAATATTTTATATGGAGTCCACATCATCCCCTTATACCACACAACCGAAACCAAGGGGCCCGCTCCAAATGGGGGGCTTAAATCCTTATCGGCCTCGACAATCCTTTGAACTTCCCGCTTTTTGAAAAAACTGTTTTCCAAATAGATCATTGTCGCTACAGTCAGAACAACACATACTGCACAGCATATAACTGTCTTCATAATAAGTCCCTTCAATAACCCAGTTTTATCTTGTTAAGGTCTACGCCCCTATGACCGTACAGGACAATGTTATCGTCTCCTCCAGGACTCCATATTGTGTCGAAGAAAAAGCTTTTTTGTGTTTGGGTGCTTCCGTGGCTATCAATGTACTTAAATGCGTTTTCAACACTATCGCCAAGTCCCAATCGCTCCCAAAACATCCTAACCCCTTCAGTCGTGTCTCCACTAAGATACTCAAGAAGTCTTACCCAGTGTGTCTCCACGGATTCTTTCCATCCGATATATATCTGGTCCTTACTGCCTTGCCCTTGCAATGAGAAAGCCCCATAAGCACGAGCCATATCATCATATGCGGCGCTTAGACATCCATCGACGAAAACAATCTTTTTGTTCCACGAATCATACATCCCAAGCGAACGCAAATCAAATCCGCGGTTGTCCCAGTCATTCGGAAGGGCAGGGTATCCCAAAACTGCCGCTAACGCCTATTTCGGTAGAATAATTACATCCCAAATCCCTAATTTGGCTGATTGGGTTCTTCGTGGCCGCGCATCTGACGCATGCCTTCTTTTTCTCCCTTCAGTCTCTGTTCCAACTCGTTGGGGTCTTTTGCGCCGAAAAGAGCGTCCAGTTTTTTCAGTTCAAGAAACAAGGACTTGTAATCTACTTTCTCGGATTCTCTGGCCTGTTTATAAAGGTGAAATATGGCGTCCGACTTCTTTACTCGGGCTTCTCTTTCCTCCTTTTCGGCCTTTAATTGGGCATCCCATTCTTTCAATCCCGAATTCAGAATTTCATACAATTCCTTATCTTTGCCTCTGGGAGTGATGGCATACCCCTCCTCGGCCAGTTTGTACGGAACCCGAATTATAGTTTGAGAATTTAATTCGCGGGAAATGTCAATCATCAGTAAATAATCTTCCGTTTCAATATCATCACTATTCTGTCGTTGTTTTGGAGAATTCAATTTGTCAATTATTTTTTTAATTATATCCTTATCCGCATAAGTTTTTATGGGAACATAGCGAACAACAGGATAATCTCCTTCCTTCGTCGTGTAAGCCTTCCATTTTTTACGCATTTGCTGTATATCTTCATATTTATATCCGCAACTGCTGCCATTGTATATATACTGAACAATACATACTATAGCATCCGCGTTCCAGTGGTCATAATATCCGGAACTGGCATTAAGACTTTTCCACTTTGGAAACATGGGCAATACTTTTCCTTCCGATTTCATACTCCAAAACCGGAATGCACCGACTCCCAAAAGAATTAATAAAATGGCAATCATTAAACAGGTGATTTTAGTTTTCAT
>JAPLUS010000322.1 GCA_026397495.1 Candidatus Zixiibacteriota bacterium
AGCTCCCGCCTGTAATAATAACTCAGACTCAAAATCATATTTCATCGACTTAATTTTCAAATTCTCAAGTAGGTCAGTTGCCATCATCCTATACCCCGACTGCGAATCTCTTATCCGGCATCCGCTAAGTATCGAAATTATAAGGGAAGTGAGGTTGTTTGTCAACCAGCGTGCCGGCGGCATTGATTTGAGAGATATCTCCCTGGTTCCAAGGCAGATATCCAGCCTTCCGGATTCGGCCGGGAACAAAGGTAACTCTTCCGGCAGATGTTGCAGGTCGGCATCAATGGTTATACAATAGTCATAATTATTTTCGATGGCATATCTAAATCCGCGATTAAGAGAATAGCCCTTACCTTGATTGACTTGATTAGAGAGTGATATGACATCAAGCGTCGGCAATAATTCCGATGTTCTATCGGTCGAACCGTCATTTATTATAAGAATATCCGCACCGGAGATAGACTTTTTTACTCTTGAAACAAGTTCCGCCAAATAAACGGCAGCATTGTAGGCCGGAATAAGAATTAAATACTTAATATTATGGTTTTGTGCTGATCGCCGATTAAGACAGTCAGTATTTGTAGATGACATGCTCATAAAAAATAAATGGTCGGGGAGAGCAGATTTGAACTGCCGGCCTCTCGCACCCCAAGCGAGTGCGCTATACCAACTGCGCTACTCCCCGACTTCAGGCTAATCTAACCGGACAGACCGAAAAAACAAGGAAAAAGTTTCAGAAGATATTCAATATCCCGCTTGATTTCGGCGAGAAGGGTTTGCGCTTTCCCGGAAGCGACTAATTCTTTTTTTTCTTCCGTCGGCTTGATACTGCGGAGACGATTGCGCGCTCCCTCAATCGTATAGTTTTCTTTGTAAAGCAGTTGTTTTATCTGATTTATCAGTTCGATATCATGTTTCTGATAAATACGGTTGCCGCCGCGGTTCTTTTTGGGATGCAACATCGGGAATTCTTTCTCCCAGAACCGAAGCACATATGCTTCCAGCCGGGTCATACGCGCTACTTCACTGATCGAGTAATAGAGCTTTCCTTCATTTTGAATTTTTCGGCGGGGCATAATAACACCTTTATATTTATTAATTCCAGATTTCTTCTTTCAGGGAACGACTCATTAATTCGGCAATGGCCCGATCCGGCGGCTTATCCTCAAAGAGAACCTTATAGACCTCCGCCGTTATCGGCATCTCTACCCCGTATTTTTCGGCCATCGCTTGGGCGGAACGGCAGGTATCCACACCTTCGGCAACCATAACCATCCCCTCCAGGACATTTTTAAGCTTTTGCCCCTTCCCTATTTTTTCGCCCACATAGCGATTACGGGAATGGCGGGAAATACAAGTCGTTACCAAATCGCCAATCCCCGACAAACCGGAAAAAGTCAGCGGGTCAGCTCCCAATCTAACGCCCATTCTGGTTATCTCCGCCAATCCGCGCGTGATCAGCGCTCCCATTGTATTGTCACCGAGACCAAATCCCTGAGTAATCCCCGAAGCGATGGCAATTACATTCTTCAGCGAACCGCCAAGTTCTACGCCAATCAAGTCTGTCGAGCGATAGACGCGGAGAATCTTATTATTGAAAATTCTTTGAACTTGGGCGGCAAACTCGGGATTTTTCGATGCGGCCACGACCGTGGTAGGTAATTTCGCAGCTACTTCCTCGGCATGGCTGGGACCGGATAAAGTGGCGATATATTTTTCATCCGACCCGGATATGACCATCTTAATAACTTCCGACATTCGAAGCAAGCTGTCAATTTCAATCCCCTTTGCAAGATTGATAATACCTTTATGTGGCCTTGGAAGTTTATCAAGCAATTGACAAACCTGCCGGACTCTCTGAACCGGGATGGCCATAACTATATAATCGACAGCAGTAATAGA
>JAPLUS010000100.1 GCA_026397495.1 Candidatus Zixiibacteriota bacterium
GGCAGACTTTAGTCTGCCCGAGCGTATCTTATCGTGTGCGCCTCCGGATAATAGAACATTATTATCGCAACAAGCATTTATCCCGCCATGAATATTGGGCCACCAGTCGGCAACTTGAACAATAAAAAAGGCAGAGTCGATTAACTCTGCCTTTTATTTCTTCCCGGAATTCTGCAAGACCTCGCCTGCGGCTCAACTCCGATCTACAAAAACCTAATTATTAATAGTGCGGTTCTTCCTGATCCCACGGATGCTCTCTTTTATTGGCGGGCGGCGTCATAAGCGGCCCTGTCCCGTCATCATCCGCTGAACCCGAAATATAAGATGGCAGGATGAGACCTATCAGTGTTTGAAAAAGATCCGTTTGGTTTGCCGTCAATGCATTAGACGCAGAAGTTGAACCTATAGCCGCATTCATAGGCGTAACGGCGCCACTGGGGTCTTCCTGATCCCAAGGGTGTTCGTTCCTGCCGCACGATGGGCCTGCCTGCACAGATCCGACATAAAACGCCAGACCAAAAATAACAATCCCGATGTACACTAATGCTTTTTTCATTGTTATCACCTCTCTCCAAACAAATAATATGTAATCAATATTTATGCCAAATTTATTCTCGTTTTTTCAAATTTATTAATTGCTTATCTAACAATTAATTAGCTATAAAAACCGAGTTCCCCGACTTAACCCGCAAATCCTATTTTTTTGCGAATTAGGAATTTTCTGCATCAAATTGCGAATTTCACTTTCTCAATATCATCCACTCCGAAGTAGTCTCTCCTTATCTTGCCCATGCAATAAGACAGAATTAAAGGAAGTGGGCTGGCGCAGGCCGCCCAGGCCCACTTCCAAGGTCGTTAAAGGGCAAACCACATTATAAAACCAGTAATCATGCACACAATCTGTTGGTACGAAGTGAGCCAGGCTTGATGACAATAGTCGAAATCGACATACGCTTTAGCCAGAGCCGGTTGGACTGCCACCAAACAGACCAGTGCAACCAGCACTACCACGACCAGTTTCTTCATTTTCATTGATATCACCTCCGGTTAGGGGGTTGAGGGAGATATATTTTGGGGCAATTTATCCCCGCGGGATAATCGCCTATTATTAATAAGATTACTTTCACGATTTTTCCATATTTTGATACATCAAATACTTTTTAAAGGAAGTGGGCGGGCGCAGGCCGCCCAAGCCCACTTCCAAGATCGCTAAAGGGCACCGAAAATCAGGTTCTCAAGCGTTGCAATAACGCATCTTAGCTGCTCGACCCAACTGAGATTATATCCACAGGGGTTTGTGCCGCCATTAAGATCGATGGCCAGAGCCGGCTGGACTGCCACTAAACAGACCAGTGCAACCAGCACTACCGCGACCAGTTTCTTCATTTTCATTGATATCACCTCCGGTTAGGGGGTTGAGGGAGATACTTTAGCCCACTTCCAAGGTCATATAAACGGTTAGAATCCCAAATAATTAAGAGCTTGCACAAAATAGCAGTCTAATGCATTTCGAAGATCAAATTGACTGCAATCAACTCTTTGTGGGCCGGGACCCCATGCCAAGGCCGGCTGGACTGCCACCAAACAGACGAGTGCAACCAGCACTACCGCGACCAGTTTCTTCATTTTCATTGATATCACCTCCGGTTAGGGGGTTGAGGGAGATACTTTTTGGGACGATTTATCCCCGTGGGACAATCGCCTATTATTAATAAAATTGCTTTCACAATTTTTCTCTATTTCGGTATGTCAGATACTCTTCAACAGTAACCTTGCTGTGAACAATACCTCGGAAGGCAAACTGGCCGGTCGAGTCATACTCTTCATGCACCCGCCACAGATCATAAGTATTACCTGCCACCGGACAGACAGTGCATAAAGACATATAATCCAGGAAAACAGCCATTTTCCCTTCACCCAGACGTAAATATAGGCCGGCGCGCGGTTCGGGAATTTTAGCCAGGACTCCTCCCGAGAATGCTTGTACGGTATCAAACTTGGTTTTGAATTCCTCTACTAATTTATCGGCTAATTGGCCCAAAGAAATAGAAGGGTCAACCGAAACGTAATCAATTGTTATATCATTGAGTCGTGCCCGAAGATCTTGAAAATCGGGAGGTTTTATACGCGGGCGAGTCAGAACAGAAATAGCAATATATAAAAAGAAGACCCCGAAGACGGCAAGAATATGAACAAGCCCAAGATAAAGATACTTGCCAAAGGTCCGCCTGGTGAACATGGTGCCTCCTCAAAAATTCCAGAGTCTTTCAACTGAAGTTTTTTGCCTTAGGCCATTGGCCTGACAATTCCTATTGTTCCCACGATAGATCTTCCTTAGAACTTGCCTGATTGGCCCAAAACATTGGACTTCAATAGATATCAATCAAGAAGTGTGCCAAAATGAAACAATTTCATCGGAATAATGCTATCGCGTTGCAAGACAATGAGTATACTTTCCGCCAGACTTGTTTTAATATTTTACAGAGTCTCTTTAATTGCTTCAATTGCGAGAATTTTGAAGGGCAAATTTCGAACCGTCCCTATTTCATTATCTATCAATAAGATACAGCTGGAAGCAAATTACGAGCAGTCGCAGATTCGTAAAATCCAAAAAGGCGATTTAATCTCAATTTTGTAAATTGTCGTTATTCTATTGGGGTACAACATGTTTATGGCCTGAAAATCCTTGAGCCAAGGGGGTAGAATATGGGATAATTCCTCTATTCTGGGGGAATTCTTCTAAACTCGGAATCAGATGCCCGTTCAAAGAGAAAGAGTTGTCATGGCTCCGCAGGGTCTAAAGCGCCCGCTTTTTTAGGAGCGTGACCCGGCGGCAGCTTAAATACTTAAAACCTGCGAGGTAAGATTTGACTATCCATAGGTAGTAGGTCGGCGTTCCGAATTCCGACGATAGTCGGAAGGAGAAACCCAACATCTTCTCTATTCTCCGAATTCACCCTCTATAATTGGCCTGCCAATTACACCCCAATTTCTTTCATAGAGACCATTTCTCCAATAATTCTGTAAGGATGAATACTCATAAATGAAAGGGTCATTGGCTAACCCATGTTTAACCGGATTATAATGAATATAATCTATATGGCGCCGCCAATCATTTTCATCCCTTATAACATGATCCCAGAACCGATTCTGCCAGACCCTTCCCGCACGATACAAATTCTGAAATTTTCTGGAATATCTAATTTTGAAATTATGTATTATGGATGATATCGCGTCATCCTGGGGTTCAATTATGATATGAATATGATCGGGCAATATTACCCATACTTCGGGTCTGATATCCCCCCAAAAAATTTCAGAAAATAGCGATATTTTTAAACAACAGGGGGGCACGGTTAAGGGAGTGTTGAAAAACCCCGTACGCCGTTGTGTCAGCCCTTGATCCCGTGTAGATGCGATTGCGACCTGACACGTAAGTATATGTTGGATAATAGCGGCGGGTCACACGAATCCGATGAAGCGGATTCGCAAGACCCGCCGCAACCAAATTTGGGACTTTTTCAACAAGCCCTTAAGGGTGACCATAGTGATAAAGTACTTGGTGCCCTTAACATTTATTCGTCTTAGAGATTTTATAAATACACAATATATTTGTCGGGTTTCTCATTCTTCGCCTGCGGCGAATCATTCGGAACACCGACCTACTCGCCGCGGCGAGTCCACATCTGCCCCAGCGCATCGATCACACGCAATTCTATCTCTATGGCCAATTCCTATTAATTGGCAATAGTCCCGGTCAGTTATTTAGTAGGGCACGAGCCCCGCGCTCGTGCCATTATTAATTCGGCAGGTGCGCAGGGCACCTACCCTACTGAGCTAAAGTGCCCGCTTTTTGCGCAAGCATAATTCCGCGGCAGCCTGAATACTTACAACCTGCGAGGTAAGATTCAACTATCCCATTGCTACAAATTCGCATAATTCGGGCCACCACCACCCTCCGGAACAACCCATTTGATTATTTGATAGGGATCGGTAATATCACAGGTTTTGCAGTGAACGCAGTTGGAAGGTGTCAGCTGAAGTTTCTTTTTCCCCGGCCGGTCAAGATCATCGACCATTTCATAAACATGAGCCGGACAGAAATGCTGACAGGGATTGCCGTATGTTTCGGCGCATTCAGTATTACAGATATTGTAATCGGAAATCACCAGATGCGGCGGTTGATCTTCTTCATGCTTGGCGCCGCTATGATAGACATCGGTCAGCTTATCGAAAAGATATTGGTTGTCAAACTTTAAATGCTTTCCAACGGCTCCTTCTCCCTTGCGAGCAATATATTCCTTAAGGGGCATCATATGTTGACAATCCGGTTCGCTTGCCACCCGGTCGAAAAGCCCTCGTCCGTTGGTAATCATTTGTAATCCGGCATTAAAGACGCCTCCAAACAGACCATCCTCAAAACCGGAGTGGAAATTCCGGACCGCATACAATTCTTTTTTGGCCCAGGAGTTTTCAAAACGAGTCTCCATCTCCTTGAGCATCTCCACTTCCAGATTATCTCTTTTAAGTCCTTCGAATATGGTTTCTGCGGCCAGCATTCCTGATTTTATAGCCAAATGAATTCCTTTTAATCTTTGAGAATCAAGAAATCCGGCGGAGTCGCCAATCAGCAACAGACCATCATGATACAATCGGGGCATAGCATAATATCCCCCTTCCGGGAAAGTTTTGGCGCCATAATGGAGCATCGTGCCGCCCTCGAAGATTTTTTTGACCAGAGGATGAGTTTTGAACTGTTGAAATTTATAGTGGGGATCATTGGTTGGATTGGGGCTATTAAGGCCGACGGCATATCCAAGCGCGGCCATTTTACCGCCCATATCATATATAAAACCGCCACCATATTCTTCAGTCGGCTGGGGCCAGCCGAAAGTATGAATCACTTCACCCTTGCGGAGCCGCCCCTCAGGGATTTCCCAAACTTCCTTAACGCCGGTCAGATAAGTTTGCGGAAGTTTTCCAGCGCATAGATTCAACTTTTCAATGGCCTCTTTGGCCAATGAACCATGCGTTCCCTCAGCCAGAATAGTTACTTTCGCCTTGAGCAAGGAACCAGGTTCAAAATTGGAATGGGGATTCCCCTTTTTATCCAGCCCCAGATCGACCGTTCGGACGCCGGCCACTTTATTGTTTTCAATAAGAAGTTCAAAACCGCCCGTAGCAGAAAAAATATTTATACCGGCGGCTTCAACTTGCTCACTCAGCCAGCCGGTAAATTTATTGAGAGAGATTATATAGTTGCCGTCATTCCTAAATGGCTTGGGAAGAAATGGAAATTTGAATTGTGATTTTTCAGTCAAAAAATAGAATGAGTCCTCCCCTGCTTCCACCTGAAGAGGACAGCCTCTTTCCAAAAAATCCGGCATCATCTCCCGGAGCGCAGACGGATTCAACAAGGCGCCTGATAAAGAGTGAGCTCCCGGGTAAGAACCCTTTTCAATAATCATAATCTCCGGCATAGCGATGGTGCCACCGGAATTTTTTATGGACTTG
>JAPLUS010000293.1 GCA_026397495.1 Candidatus Zixiibacteriota bacterium
GGAACTAAGAGCTATAATGGGGAAAACGGCCATACTGGGAGCCTCCGCCATACAATATCTGGGAGCCGGAACAATCGAATTTTTGGTAGATAGTACCGGCAGTTTTTACTTTATGGAAATGAATACTCGAATCCAAGTGGAGCATCCGGTAACCGAGGAAGCGACTGACATAGATCTGGTCAAAGAACAGATTCGAGTGGCGGCTGGCGAAAAATTGAGCTACCATCAAGAGGACATAGTGCTAAAATGGCATGCTATTGAATGTCGAATAAATGCTGAAGATCCTGAAAAAGATTTCCGGCCGGCACCGGGAGAGATAAGTTCCTTCCATGTCCCGGGCGGGCATGGTATCCGGGTTGATACGGCCGCTTATGCCAAATATGTTATCCCTCCTTATTATGATTCGCTGATCGCCAAGTTGATTGTCCGAGCAGAAACCAGACGCCAGGCCATCGAAAAGATGAAATACGCTCTGGAGGAATTCATAATTGAGGGGATTCCCACAACTATTAGTCAGCATAAGAAAATATTCGACCATTCCGATTTTATAGCCGGCAACTTTGACACTTCCTTTATCCAAAAACTAAATGAAGAAAAAAAGGGATCGGCCATAGAAATAACCAAAGCGGCCGACAGCGATAAGTAACAATTGGAGGTGCAGATTGAATATTCCGACGGAACTAAAATATACCAGAGAACACGAATGGGTCAGCGTTAAGGGGAATATCGCTACCGTTGGTGTTACTGAATATGCGCAGGGAGAACTGGGCGATGTTGTTTTTGTGGAGCTTCCGGCGGTAAGCGCCAAAGTCAAGGCTTTACAACCCTTCGGAACCATTGAGGCGGTAAAGGCCGTTTCCGAACTCTTTTCCCCAGTCTCGGGTGAAGTCATTGAAATAAACAACCTGTTGGAAAGTAATCCTATGGCCGTAAATCATGACCCCTATGGCAACGGCTGGATGATAAAAATTAAAATCAACGACCCGAACGAATTGGATAAACTGCTATCGGCTTTGGATTATCACAAACTCGTAGAGTAGGAATTATTTTCTTATTATGCCCTATATACCAAATACTGATGATGATCGGCGAATAATGCTTGAAAAAATCGGGGCCAAGAGTGTCGATGATTTACTGGCAGCAGTACCTCAGAATATCCGCCTGAAGTCTCCCTTAAAGCTGCCTGAGCCTTTATCGGAATTTGAATTATTGGCAGAAATGAAGCAAATTTCCAATAAAAATAAATCCGACCTGATTGATTTTGCCGGCGGCGGGATATATGATCATTTTATACCAGCCGCGGTCGGGGCCATCGTCAACCGTCCGGAATTCTTAACCGCCTACACACCCTATCAAGCTGAAGTATCTCAGGGGACGCTTCAGGCGATATACGAATTCCAGACTCATATCTGTCGTTTGACTGGTATGGATGCGGCCAATGCTTCGATGTACGACGGAGCGACGGCGGCAGCAGAAGCGGTGCATTTGGCTTTATCGCATAAAAAAAGGCAAAAAATAATCATATCGGAAACAGTTAGTCCTCTTTTCCGTGAGGTTATTAAAACTTATCTTTCGGGCTATAAGGCCGAAATCATTATAGCTCCGAGCATCAATGGGGTAACCGATAGTAACCGTCTGGAGAAAATCATAGATGAGAATACAGCCGGAATAGTCCTGGCGCAGCCAAATTTCTTTGGAATAATTGAAGATATCGATATCGGTTCGGAATTGATTCATAAAGTTGGGGGGCTTTTGATAATGGCGGTTGACCCAATTGCCTCCGTCCTTCTCAAAACTCCTGCCGAATGGGGCGCTGATATTGTTGTTGGTGAAGGGCAATCTTTGGGACTCCCGGTCAATTTCGGAGGGCCGCTTCTTGGTTTCTTTGCCGTAAAGAGGGAT
>JAPLUS010000064.1 GCA_026397495.1 Candidatus Zixiibacteriota bacterium
GATGAAACTCAAAAAGCAATTGGGTGTTGCTTGGATTGCTGATTTCAGAGATTTATGGTTTTCGCTTCCGATTGAAATGGTCTACCGTAATCAAAGGAATCGTTCTTACGCTCTTGATTTGCGAAAAAAAATAGTTGAGACAGCCGATGAAGTTGTGTCGGTCAATAACGATATTAGGCGATACCTTGGCCGCGGGGAAATCATTATGAATGGCGCCGATATTGATTCTTCGAAATATTGGCAAAACGCCCCGAACCATCAGAAAGATATTCTGAAAATCGGCATTCTGGGAACGGCCAATCACCTCTGTCCGATAGAACCATTATTCAGAGCGGTGAAATTATTGCTGGCCCGAAATCCATCCTTAAAAAGCAGACTTTCTATTATACATATCGGGCATTATGATCATAAAATATTGGCCGGAATTTTGGAAGCCGGACTAAATGATATAGTTACCATGAAAGGATACCTTCCCAAAAATGAGGCAATTCGTTCATTGGCCGCGGTTGACCTGCTTTACTTAGGTGTTGATAAATTTGGCGATTATAACATTCTGCCCGGACGTATTTTTGATTATCTCATCTCAGGTAAGCTAATACTGGGAGTGCTACCGAATGATTCCGAGGCCGCTGCCCTGCTTAAAGAATATGGAAACAGCGCCATATTTTCAAAGGAAAATATCGAAGAAATATCGGTTTATCTGGCAGGTTTACTATGCAGCGGGGACAAAAAGAATAAAACAGAAAGATTGGATACTTTGGACCTTGGAAAATACTCCAGTCTTGCCACCGCCCAAAAATATGCCGCTTTACTGGACAGGCTTTTAAAATGAACGGTAATAATCCCTATATTTCTGTTGTTATTATCAGCTATAACGGCCTTGAGTTTATTGATGATTGCCTTTCTTCGGTAAAAAAATCCTTAGAAGGAGTAGCGGCCGAGATAATAGTCGTCGATAATGGTTCATCCGATGGCACTGCCATTCTAATTAAGACGAAATATCCTGAAATAAAACTTATCGCCAATGATACCAATCTTGGTTTTGCCATGGCTGCCAATCAGGGGATAAAAACGGTGGTAGGCAAATATATATTGCTTCTAAATCAAGATATAAGAATCCGTGAGAAAGCAATTTCCCTTTTGGCCGAACGTTTAGAGCAGGAGGAGCATATTGGAGTTATCGGCCCCAAGTTCATTGGATTTGATGGCAGGCTTCAGAAGGGATGCCGCTCCTTTCCTCGATATGGCACCCTCTTTTTCGAATTCTCCGGCCTTTCCCGTCTTTTTCCCCATTCACGATTGTTCTCCGAATGGAGAATGGGGTGGTTTAATCATTTGGAAGAAAGCCAGGTTGATCAGCCGATGGGGGCGGCGATGATGTTCCGAAAGACACTACTTGAGAAAATAGGCTTTTTTGACGAAGGTTTTGGAATATTCTTCAATGATGTCGATTTTTGCCGGCGGGCCAAAGAAGCCGGATGTAAAAATCTTTATTTTCCGGAAGCCGTGGTTGAGCATTATGTCGGCGGCTCCACTCGCAAAATGAAAGCCAGAATGATTTATAAATCCCATGGCTCTATGTATAGATACTTCAGAAAATATAATCGGGCGGTATTATCATTGCCGCTTCTATATTTCTGGGGAGTTCTGTTATTCTTGTCGGCTCTGCTAAGAATCGGCCATTATAAATTATTCCGGCGATGATTATCGGAGCAGGACCATTTTTCTGGTCTGCCTAAAGTTTCCGGCTATCAATTGATAGAAATATATTCCTGAGGCCGCGGGGAGGTTTCCGGCATCGCTTCCATCCCATTTGATGCTATGATATCCGGCTTTCTGATTTCCAACTTCAATTGTCCTTACGGTCTTTCCCAGTATATCGAAGATAATGATATTAACATTGCTTTGATGGGGTAGAGAATAGTCGA
>JAPLUS010000272.1 GCA_026397495.1 Candidatus Zixiibacteriota bacterium
GCGGTCATACTCACGCCAGGAGTTCTTGCCTGCCCGGATCGCCGCTTCCTCGGCCCGGAGTGCAATCTGATGAGCATGCTGGTAATGAAGTCCAAGCTCATCAAGAAGTGCTTTTTCCACCATTTCATGAAGAATCAGATATTGGTCGACAAAAACGCGCCGGCCGCGGGTAACAAATGACTTGGGCAAATGGCGGTCGATATAGACGATTTTCCCGTTGCGGCTATATCCAGCCAGGTAAGGGATATCGTAGGTGCGATCAAGTTTCACCCGTCCGAGAATTCTCTGGACCGCGGTTCGAAGCATCGCCGCCGAAACAAGCGTATCATCCGTAACCCGCCCTTTCCTGCGCTTTACTATATCATGCCGCTTCTTGATTTCTTTTTTCTTCATATCTCTTCTCCGAGATTATTGGTGCTCTGTGCGCAGCTCGCCGCGGCGAGTTCATATATGCCCGATTTGTTCTAACTTCCGTAGGGCAGAACCACAGACGAAGTCTTGTGGTTCTGCCTTATCTTATCTCAAGCGCCGTCAGTCCGCCATGGCGGACTTCCTGACGGAATCTTGGCCCATTCTCGTAGGGCAGAACCCCGGACGAAGTCTTGTGGTTCTGCCTTATCTTATCTCAAGCGCCGTCAGTCCGCCACGGCGGACTTCCTGACGGAATCTTGGCCCATTCTCGTAGGGCAGAACCCCAGACGAAGTCTTGTGGTTCTGCCTTATCTTATCTCTTCTATTCCCCATATCCGCTCTCATACTCTATTATATCCAAATTACCCCAATCCTTAGAATAATAACCCTCATCAAAAGATTTATGAATCGATGATTCCTTCCACGCAAATGGGCTTTTTGCCATTCTGTGTTTCACTGGATTATAATGGATATAATCGACATGATGATTCCAGTCTTCCTGATCCCGAATGACATGATCCCAATAACGACTCTGCCATGTTTGCCCCCGATATAAACGCAATTTCTCCCTGTAAAGAAAAGCAAAAGAAATTTTGACCCGTTTCATTATTTCTGCCAATGAGGATTCTTTGGAATCGATGAGAGCATGAAAATGATCCGGCATTATTACCCAGGCTGGCAAATCAAATTCCATTTTCCCCCTGATTTTGTCGATAGATTCCCAGAGCAAATCGGCATGTTCGGTCAGTATAGCGAGACGCTGATAAGTCACAGCAGTCACAAAATATATCTGACCCGACCCATAATATCGGAGTAATTTGGACATATTATGCAATATAAATTGAGGGATTCATCGATGTCAATTTTATACTGATATTTTATTCCATTTCCACGGCAGAACCGCAAGACTTCGTCTGGGGTTCTGCCCTACGTTACTACCTTATTATCATTTAATATAAGCTTTCTTAATTGTCAAAAAGATAGCATCCACGATGCCTTCGAATAACTGGCCATAAAGTCCATTGTTAAATACATCCTGCCAAGCGAGATCATGACCCGCTGTATTACGTACTGCATAGGCCGTGGCAACCGCTCTCTCCTGAAAAGATTCTGTGCTCCAATTCCTCAGATGGGTTGGCAAATCCTCAAATTTAAACGAGCCATTCTTTTTTCTGTAAATCTGCGAATTCAATTCAAGGTCAACCCTCGCTTCATTGAGATAATTGCCTAGAGTATGACCCGCCGCGCCATATTGCTGTTTGAGGAGCGATTCAAATATTAGACCGCCCTTGAACAAATGCGTCAGAAACGGTTCTAAGGTGCCGCCATAATGACTCCTCAATTCAAGGTTTATTGCCCGCTCTTTACTTTCCAATAGGAATGATAAAATTGCAGTAAAAATGGATCGGTACTCTGCCTTTTTTGCATTGGGTATGAACAATCTTTCAATAAGGGTTTTTATGTCTAGAGTGACCCCAGAATGCTTAGAAAAGCGCTCTAATTGTACGTCCACTACCCCTCTAATTTGACGAGTTATTTCTCTGGCATAGAAATCTTTTTCCACGTCGAGAAGCAAGAAGGATGCCGCAGGCAGACCATCCCATGTCTC
>JAPLUS010000257.1 GCA_026397495.1 Candidatus Zixiibacteriota bacterium
GGTTACAACCATTGTCGGAAATACTGTTACAACTGGTTTCGTTAACGCTTTGAATGTCACAGCTCAATATGTTGTCGCCAGTATTTCAATATCTTCACCGACAATCACAGGTGGCACAATCACTATTGGTTCGGGCAACAATGTTTTCAAAGCGGATTCAAATGGCATCTATCTCGGTAACGCGGTTTTTGGTTCAGCCCCCTTCCGAGTGAGTATGACTGGGGCGGCGAATGTTTCAGATTTAACTATCGCAAATGGTGGGACAGTTTCCACTACTGGTAAATTACGCTGGGGAAATGGAAGCAAGATTTGGGAAGACGCTTCCTCTCTTATGGGATTTAATGCTGTTGGAGGAACGATGATTTTTTATGGAGCGAGTCAGCAATTTGTTCAGTTTTCTTCGGGGAGTCAAGCGATCTTTGGGGTAGATAGTCCATATGCTCCAACGGGAATAATGTGTGTTGGAAATTTCAATGTAGGAGTGACGGGAAGTGCAAACATTCCTATTTCTCGTTTCAATGGTGGTTATGTTTATTTCAGCAATAGTGGAGGGAATTCAAGTATCTATGGCGGGAATTCAAACAGAATGGAATACAATGCCTCAAATTACCACTACTTTAATATTGGGGGAAATCTTCGTTTTCAAGTTTCTAATGTTGGTATTTATGTTCCCTTAGGATTTGTGAATTTGTGTCAAATGACAGGAGCAACAGCATCTGGGATATCCGCGCAAGATGGTTCAATGTATTATAGAACAGACGATAATACCGTTAGAGTAAGGGTCGCGGGAACTTGGAGAACATTATCATGGACATAAAATTAATAAATTAACAAAAGACTATGAATCCACAACAAGTAATTGATTTGCAAAAAATTCTGGTGGCGCGTGGCTACATGACTCAAGCCGAGATGAACACCGGTCCGGGGATTTATGGTCCAAAAACCACAGCAGCGATGAACAAAGCAGTGGCAGATGCCGTAAAGACTTCGGCTGCAGCGAACCCAACAACTCAGGCTCTTGTTAAAACGAACTCAGCAGAAGGATTGGTCAATGCTTATCTCACCGGTGATTGGAGTGGAGTGACTGATATTTCTGGAACTCCTTTCTCTCCGGCTCAACAACAAGAAGCTCTTTCAAAAGCTACAGCTGATTTAGCTCCGTACTATGAAGCTCAGAAGCAATATGAAACTCAGACCGCTGAAGAACTTCTGACTCAAAAACAGGCAGACTATCAAGCTTATTTGGATACTCAAGCTAATAAATTTCAAGAGGAAAAGACGACCCAAGATCAAGCTGCAGCGAATCAAGGTGTGTTATTCTCTGGTGGCAGAGTTCAGAAACTTCAAAATCTACAGGATGTTTATGCCAAAGAACAGGCTTATAAGCAAGGAACTGCCGGTAGAGATATCGCAAGTACTGCCAGGGACTATCAATACAAATATGGCAACGAATCAGCGAATACACTTTCTAAGTATTATAATTTGGGGGGCAATGTTTATAATCCCAATGTGGCTACTGGTGGTGTCACTCCAACGGGTCTTTCAAGTATCTACAATCCAAGTGGTTCGACTTTTCAGGGAACGAGAATCAATGAAGCCAAGGCAGAATCTCAGAAACGTGCAGCAGGACTCCTTTGGAATAGGGGTAACAAAATTGTCCAAGGAGGTTATAAGAATTTATTTTAAAAATATATGGCATCACTACTTTCAAAACTATATTCGGGATTCAATGTCGGAAGTGTTGGTAATACCAACGTGAAGTTTTCTCCTTTCACAGCTGGCAGTAATTTCACTGGTTTTAGTTTTTCTCCGAAAGTACAAGCATTGCCAAACACTACAGATACAATCCAGGGAGTGACTACAACAAAGACGCCAGTGGTTCCTGCAGCGGCAACAAGCGGGGTTGCTCAGACAACTCCGGCAACAAATTTTCCTAAGCAATATGTTAATCCAACAACAGGGGGTTTCTACACTCCCGAACAAATCGCTGCCAATATAACCAAATCAATTCCAGGTGGATCGACTTACGATATTCCAAAATTTGCTGGAGATACTTTGACACAAGGACCACAAACAACGGAACAACTTACGAATACTGCGGCGGGATTGACCAATGCGCGAAATGATATTGCAACCGGACAGACAGATTCTTACGCTGCAGCTTCACAATCGGGAGTAGCATATAGCCCTGAAGAAATGGCAGCGATTGAAAAAGCTTACGCGGGAGTTTACGACCCGGCAATAAATACCGCTCTGGATAAATTAACCCAGAGACAAAAGAGAGAAGACATTACATTCCAAACTAATGAATCGATAAGAGAAGCTGCGGCTAAGAAAACCGCTGCAGCTGGAGGAGCTCTCGGTCTTGTCAGAGGAGCTGATGGATATGTTGACCCGAATGAATATATGAAAAAAGCTTACGCTTATGAGGCAGCTGGAAAGAATATTAAAGAGTTCTTACTTGACTATCCACCGGCACAATACATCAATCCTGCGGCGATAGGAACGCTGCCAGCGTATCTTCAACCAAAACTTGCTGACAAAACTAATGCCGAATTGGTCGCGGAAGTGAGAAAAGAGCTTACTAGACCAGAGATAAAAGCCCTCACTGATGAAGAAAAGGCATACATTATAGCCCATGATTACGGTTTGGACCCTGTTACCTTTGGTATTTATGGTAGTGGATATGGAAGTTATTAATTTTAAAAAACAATGTCAGCATTTGATGATTACATCGCAGCAAAAAAAGCAGGTGGAGCGGTTGCTTCTGTAGCACCCGGCACTGCTGTGACCGCTGCAAAAGTAGTTACAGGTTCTCCGTTTGACA
>JAPLUS010000139.1 GCA_026397495.1 Candidatus Zixiibacteriota bacterium
GCCCAATAACTGAGGACAAAATCGGCCCGAAAACAAAAATTTAATTGGACGCTTAAATATTTAACAAAAATGAATAAATTGCATGACTCTTTAAGCCCTAAAATTCTAACATATGCTAATTATGACACAGCCTCTCAAGTCGGGGATGACAATACCGATGACTTTTTTCTCAGAAGTATGCTTTTTCCTTTTTTGAGGCTTTTTCAACACTCCCTAAAAGCCGGTTCTCCCTAATCTTCTCCGGAATTCTAATTCATATAATCGAATTAATTTTACAACCGTCGTCGGTGAAAATGAAGGCTTGCTGCCGTATGCTTCAAAAGCCGGGATGAATTAATTTGATCAGATAGAAACATCCGGAGGCTACCAGACCCGCGGCGGGAATAGTAAAAACCCAAGCCCAGACGATCCGACCGGCTATGCCCCATTTTATTCTCGAGAAGTTGGTCGTGGCCCCGACCCCCACAATTGCCCCCGTGATAGTATGAGTTGTGGAAACAGGTATTCCCAGATGCGTCGCTATAAACAAGGTTGTCGCCCCCGCTGTCTCGGCGCAAAAACCGCCGACCGGTTTGAGCTTGGTGATTTTCATCCCCATGGTTTTTACGATTCTCCAGCCGCCGAAAGCAGTTCCCAACCCCATGGCCAGATGACAGGATAAAATTATCCACATCGTATCTAAATGCATCAGGGAGAGTTTGGTGTCGGGTTTCATTAGTCCCCCGGCAATCAACAAAGCCATAATAATCCCCATGGTCTTCTGGGCATCGTTGCCGCCATGACCCAATGAATAAAGGGCGGCGGATAATAATTGTCCCTTGCGAAACAATTTGTCAACATCATTTGGTCTCCAGCGGCGGAATATCCAGTAAACAATAATCATCCCAATGAATCCAATAATAAGACCGATTAGGGGGGCCAGTGGAATAAATTTGATTGTTATCCATATATTATCCCACTGGATAACGTTCAGCCCCTTATATGTCAAACCGGCTCCGGCCACACCTCCGATAAGAGCATGCGATGAACTGGTCGGCAATCCCAGCCACCAAGTAAGCAAATCCCACAGAATTGCCCCTATCAAACCGGCCAGCACCACATAGACATAAATCGTGTCCTGGCCGTCAATTTTCACAATTTTAGCGATAGTATCGGCTACTCGGGGTGCAAAAACGAACATGGCGACAAAGTTAAAGAAGGCGGCCCAAAGTACGGCCACTTTGGGGCTTAGGACCCGCGTCGATACGACCGTAGCGATTGAATTGGCCGAATCATGAAATCCATTGATAAGATCAAAAAGAAGGGCGACCGCCACCGTCCCGATGATAACAAACATGATGGGCGTCATGGTTAGGAGGCCTCGATCACAATTCCTTCGACAATATTGGCCACTTCTTCACAGTAATCGGCGGCTCTTTCCAGGCGTTCGAAGATTCCTTTCCATTTGATTACGAAAATCGCCTCTTTCTCTTCCTTGAAGAGCCGCGCCAACGCCGCCCGTAAAATCTGATCGGCCTCATTCTCAGCTTCATAAATGGCCAGACAGCATTTCTCAATGGCCGCTTCCCCATGTTTCAGATTACGCAGATTGTGCATGGCGTTGTTAATCTCAATGGTGGCTTTGACCAGCACCTCGGTGAAATGCCTAAACTCGGGCCTTATGTCGCTTATTTCGTAGAGTATCATCCGTGAAGCCGCCGAATCCACCGAGTCAATTATGTCATCCAAGCGCTTCATCAGCCGATGAATGTCCGCCCGATCAATAGGAGTGATAAAGGTGCGATGAAGGGCGTTGATACACTTATGCGTGATGTTATCAGCCTCGTGCTCAATTTCTTTAATGCGGTTGGCTCGCTCGATTAATTCCATAGGGTTCAAGGCAATCGCACTGAGCTCCTCGCACGCGCTAATTGACAATTTGCTATGCTGCTCAAAGAAATCAAAAAAACCGATTTCCTTAGGCAGTAACCGTTTAAACATGATTACTCCAAATTTTTATTTTTTTAGACATATAGTGGTTTTCGAAGCTGCCGGTATCTTTTCATAGATTACAAAAGTTAATACAATTCGAAAAGGTTGTCAAGGACGAGACGGATGGATAAAATAAGCTGACCGATATAGATAGACCGGATGACGGTTGAACCCTATGACGTTCAAATAGAATCAAGAATTTTTCCTTTTATACATTTAAAATTGATTCCCGAACCTGCTCTCCTAACTGAAGGCATTGGTTGAGCGTCCCCTCATCGGGAACATACTGCGTACTTACCCCCTCGCCAATAATCTGAAATTTCATCTCTTCCATCGCTTCATTGAGAAGCTTTACCACCGTATTGCTCCAACCATACGACCCAAAGGCGGCCCCAATTTTATGGCTCGGTCGCAGTCCTTTCATATAGCAAAGCATATCAGCCATCCTGGGAAGCAGACCGCCATTCATCAGCGACGAGCCAAGTATTACCGCTTTGGCATCGAGGACTTCCGTTATAACGTTACTGCGATGGGTATTCTTTAGGTCGCACAATTTTATGACTACGCCGCCGCTCAATCCACGGGCGACAGACGCCGCCATCTTGGCGGTACTGCCCCACATCGTGTCATAAATAATCACGGCTTTGGGTTTGGTTTCTCCCTCCGCCCAAGAACCATATTTCTTCCATATTTCACTTGGGTTTTTCCGCCAGATTAAACCGTGGTCGGGAGCCAAAATGTCAAATTGAAGATTTAATTTGCTTAGTTTATCGAGAAATTTCCTCACCGCCGGCGAAGTCGGCATGAATATATTGGCATAATATTTGGTTGCCTGATAATAGAGTTCTCCCGGCTCCACCTCATCATCAAATCTCTCACTGGTAGCCCAATGCTGGCCGAATATATCGTTGGAAATAAGAATCTTATCCTCTCGTAAATATGAGACAGTACTTTCCGGCCAATGAATCATCGCCGAGCCGAAAAATTGAATGGTTTTTCCACCGATATCAAGAATATCCCCCTCCTTGATAATTTCAAAGGGCCAGTCATCCCGATGAAAATGAGCCATTAGAGCGTCCTTGCAGGCCTTGGTGCAAATAAGTTTTTTGGGTTTAATTAATTCAATCACCACAGGCAAAGCCCCCGAATGATCCATCTCGGCATGGTTGACAACAATATAATCGATATTGATGGGGTCAATAATTTCTTTAATATTCTTAATCAATTGTCCGGCGAAATCGGCCTTAACCGTGTCGAACAGAACCGTCTTTTCTCCCTTAACCAAAAAGGCATTGAAGGAAGTTCCTTTTTCCGTAGAATATCCGTGGAAGTCACGCAGATTCCAATCGACCACGCCGACCGAATAGATGCCATTTTTTATTTCAAGCGGCTTCATAAGGCCTCCTTAAAAACGACTTTATTTTGCGTAGAGAACCACACCGGCGGAAGGATTCCCTCTCGAGTGGCCATTATATCAAATATAATTACGCCTTCCCCGCCAATTTCACAAAGGGGTCAATATCAGCCAGGGCTCGTTCAACCGCTTCATTCCAAAAATCTGACTTGGTTATATCCACTCCGAGATGCTTCATGGCCACCTGCTCGCTGGTCATTCTTCCGCTATCGGCCAGAAGGGCACGATAATGCGGAGCGAAAGAGGAGCCCTCATTCTTGGCGCGGTTATAAATCCCGGCGGCAAATAGAAATCCGAAAGTATAAGGGAAATTATAGAACGGCGTATCAGTCATAAAGAAATGTAGTTTCGATGCCCAGAAATAGGGGTGATAGCCCTCATCGGGATCAAGAGTGCCGGCAAAAGCCATCTTTTGAGACTCCACCATGATTTCGTTTAGACGGGTCTTGCTTACCAACCCTTTTCCCCGCTCTTTATAGAAGGCTTTATCAAACAGGAAGCGCGCATATATATTGCAGAAAAGAGTATGAGTATTCTGTAATTTCTGGTCGAGCAGCATCAGCTTCCCGCCATCGTTCGTTGATTTTCTCAAGGCCGCATCCGTCACCAAAAGCTCGTTGAAGGTTGAGGCCGTTTCAGCGAGAGTCATGGGATATATGGCGGCAAAGGGAACAATATCTTGCACGGTAGAGTGATGATAAGCATGGCCCAACTCATGAGCCAGCGTGCTCAAAGCGGAAAAGTTTCCTCCCCAGGTCATAAAAATTCGACTTTGCTTGCTGACCTGAAAAGAGGTACAGAATCCGCCGCCGGCCTTACCGGGTCGATCTTCTGCCTCAATCCACTTTTTTTGTAGAGCCATCTTGGAAAAATCGGCCATTTCACGGCTGAAACCGGCCAAATTGGAAATGATAAATTCCCCGGCTTCATCAAAGGTATAAGTCTCGGCTGATTTACCGATCGGGGCCGATTGATCATACCAGCAGAATTTATCAAGCCCCAGCAATTTCTTCTTGGCATCAATATATTGCTTGATTTTGGGTACTCCTTTGGCGACCGCATGCCACATAGCATCAAGTGTCTCTGGCTTTATGCGGCTGTTCAGCAGCGGTTCAAGCAGAGGTGAGTCCCATTTCCGTTTTTCGTATAGGCTCAAGCGAAATCCAGCCTGGAAATTCAGAGCCATTGAGGCAACATTGGCGAGAGTTTTTTTGTTTCACCATTCTCATGGAAATCAATCCGCATATCGCCATAGATCTTGTCATATAATCGATTCCAGGCATGGTAACCATTAACCGCCAAATCGGCGGCGAAACTTTCAAATTCGGGAGCCATCTTTATTTTAGCGATTTCCCGAAGCTCATTTAAGAAAAAGGCCGCATCCCCAAGTCGCTTTGAAGCGACCAATTTACCCCATTCCTTATTGCTTTGCTTTTTGGCAAAAGCTTCCAATGAAACCAGTAGTTTCTGAAATTCCGAGCGGAATATGTCTATTTCACCATATATCTGAATGGCTTTTTCATCGGCCACATTCTGACTCACAAGACAATGAACAAAATCATCAGCTTCTACAATACGCGCCATAAGCTCTTGTAGTTTAACAATATAATCAATCCATTTAGGGCGATTGGAATCGTTCAGTTTCTGCGGCAGATGAGAAAATTTGACCACAGATCGCTTCATATCATTCCTGATGCTCTCTCGGAAAGAGGTATACTTGGATGAATTGCTTCCGCCGGGAAAAATTGATTCCAAATCCCAGGTCGGGGCCTTTAGGGTTTTTTCTTTTTCAGTAGAGTATCGCGACTCCATATTCTAACTCCGGTGGTTAAACGTTTGCCCAAATGATATATCAATCAGCTGTCCATACTAGGGTAAAACCCTGGGCATATTGTAAGTATTATACCAATCTGTATCTAATAATTCAACCCTTTGATTCTTTTATTTTGAGGAAGATTATTCATAATTCTGGGGTTGCGAATTTAGACCAATATTATAATTGCAAGGTTTATACCTGTAATAAGAACCTTTGCTCCCTTTGTGGCAGGAATAGGAAAAATGAGATATTCTCTATA
>JAPLUS010000065.1 GCA_026397495.1 Candidatus Zixiibacteriota bacterium
TCGTAAGGGGGACAACCTCTCGAAAGCTTGTGCAGCTGATTAGATCCGCCGGAGCCAAGGAAATTCATCTAAGAATTTCCGCGCCGCCGATTATTTCCCCCTGCTTTTTTGGCATTGATATGCCGACCAAAGCGGAATTAATTGCCTCTTCAAAATCAGTCAAGGAAATCGCTGATTACCTTGAAGTGGATTCTCTGGGATATTTATCCATTAAGGGGATGCTATCGATGCCATCGTTGCCGCACGATAGTTTCTGTGTCAGCTGTTTTTCGGGTAAATACCCGGTTAAAATCGAGAAGGCTAGTGATAAATTTCGTTTTGAAAAAGTGTAAGGCTGCTCTTTGGGTTTTTAAATAAAGGGAAACATATTAATACGGGTGAGATGAAGGAAATATTGAGGCCAGAGCCCCAAAATCAATGTTCCCGCCGCGGTAATGAATAAGACCAGTCGTAGCGCCGGAGTATAGGTGACAGGTTGGAATTCTGTTTCCCTTTGATCAAAATAGGCCGCAACTACAATTCGAAGATAATAGTAAACTGAAACCAGGCTGTTTATAACCCCTATAATTGCTAACCAGATATATCCTCCTTTAACAGCCTCAGAGAATATATAGAATTTTCCCAAAAAACCGGCCGTAGGCGGAAAACCGGCTAAGGCCAGTAGAAAAAGAGCCAATAAGGCTGCCAGATAAGGATGTCTAATCGATAGCCCCCTCATTTCATGAATGAGTGCTTGGCTCCTTGCCCGGCTGTCAACCATCGTAACAATCGTGAAAGCTCCAAGATTAAAAAAAGTATAAGCCAGAAGGTAATAAAGGGCGGCGGAGACGGCGCCTTCTCCTTTGACCGTGAGAGCAATCAAGATATAGCCAGCATGAGCAATGGAGGAATAAGCCAGCATTCTTTTTATGTTGTCCTGATACAAGGCCAATATGTTTCCAACCGACATTGTCAGAATCGCCAGAAGCCATAGCAGCGATGTCATCTCCGGTATGCCGGAGAAACCAAAAGCAAATATCCTGAATAAGGAGGCAAAACCGGCCGCTTTGGGCGCCACCGAAAAGAAGGCCGTGATAGGGGTTGGCGCACCCTGATAAACATCGGGAACCCACATATGAAAGGGTACTGCGGCCACTTTGAATCCGAAGCCAACCAAGACCAGGCCGGCACCAATATAGAGAGGCAACGCTGAGTGAGTTTGAAGAAATCCGAAATCTGCGACTATCTGCCTCAAATTGGTTGTTCCCGAAGCACCATAAATGAGGGCAATCCCATAGAGCAAAAAGCCCGTGGCGAAGGCACCCATTATAAAGTACTTTATTCCCGCTTCATTTGAAAGCGGATCCCGGCGGGCAAAACCGGCCATAACATATAACGGCACCGACATAATTTCCAGCCCCAGAAAAATCACAATTAAATCCACACTGGAGGCCATGGTCATCATTCCGACCGTCGAGAACAACAGAAGAGAATAGAATTCAAACCGTTCGATGTCCCATCTAATGAGATATTGTCTGGCCATTAAGAGAGTCAGGGACGAAGCCAAAATAAATATAATCTTAAAAAATATGGAGAAATTATCTACCTGCACCATTCCATAGAATCCCGACTCGGGGTTATTCCATGCCCCAATTGATAATATCAGCCCGCCCAGCAACGTCACCAAGGCAGTATAGACAATAATAGCCCGCTGTTTAAATAAACCGCCCAGAATCAGGATCAGTATACCGCCGACCAATAAAACCATCTCCGGAGAAATTAGCCCTAAATTAAGGGAGGCGAATTTAATATCGATATTTTGCATTTTTCCGTTGGGGCGTCTCACGGACGCCGTTTATTATATTCCTCAACCGCCGCCAAAGCCAACTATGACTTTGCCATCTTCAACAATGACCGGCACAATTGATTGTCCACCGGCCAATCTGATCACTTCTTCCTTGGCCCCCTTGACCACCGAGACATCTATTTCTTTGATAGGGATATTCTGACTCCGATAATGCTCCTTGGCCGCGGCACAATAGGGACAGCCCGGCTTGGTATAGATTGTAACATTCGGCATATTATCCTCCATCAATTTTCAACGAATAATTGCGTCCATTATTCCGCATAAGAGAGAACTCGGGAATAGCTTTCTTCTCTATTACCCTTTTCTGGCTCTGCTCTACCCTCTTTAATATATTCATTACGGCCGGTTCGATGCGTCTCAAGAAAGGATTGGGATAGACTCCAATCCAAAATATCAAAATAATAAGAGGAACCAGTACCAGTTTTTCCCGGTCATATATATCGTGGAGATTTTCATTGGCCACATTACTTATTTTACCAAAAAGCACCCGCTGTAACATCCAAAGCATATAACATGCAGATAGGATGATACCGGTGGCCCCCAGAATGGCGTAGATATGATTAGTCTTAAAAGTCCCCAGTAAAATTAAAAACTCTCCGACAAAACCATTGGTCAGTGGAAGACCGATAGATGACAAAGCCACAATCATAAAGAATGTGGAAAATACCGGCATTGATTTGGCTAAGCCCCCAAAATCGGCAATCATTCGGGTATGACGACGTTCATAAATCATGCCAACCATAAGGAACAAAGCTCCTGTTGATATGCCATGATTTATCATTTGGAGGACGGCCCCATCTATGGCCTGAACATTAAGCGCCATTATTCCCAGCATTACCAATCCCAAGTGCGAGATCGATGAATAAGCCACCAGCGATTTAATATCCCGCTGTACCATTGACACTAAGGCCCCATAAATAATTCCAATGATGGCCAGTATGGATATAAAAGGCATAAAGCGCAGTGTTGCCTCGGGAAATAACGGCAAGCAAATGCGAAGGAAACCGTAAATGCCCATTTTGAGGAGAACTCCTGCCAATATGACTGAACCGGCGGTGGGCGCCTCTACATGAGCATCGGGCAGCCAGGTATGCAAGGGCCACAGCGGCACCTTGATTGCAAAAGCCAACGCAAAAGCCAGGAATATATAAGTCTGTGCCCCCAGCGGAATCGGCATTTGGTAGAAACGCAGGAGGTCAAAGCTATATTCCCCGGAGTAATTATAATACATAAAGAACAGATAGAGCAAGGCCACCAGCATCAGGACCGACCCAAACATTGTAAATAATATAAATTTGATGGCGGCATAAATTCGGCGCGGGCCGCCCCAGACCCCAATAAGAAAATACATAGGAATTAGCATTACTTCCCAAAAGAGATAGAACAAGAATAGATCAAGAGAAACAAAAACTCCCAGCATTCCCGTCTCCAGCAGGAGCAGCGCACTATAATAACCCTTGACCGATGTCCTGATGGCAGTCCATGATGAAATCAAGGCCAGGAGTACAAGAATAGTTGTCAGCATTATCAAAAGAAGCGAAATGCCATCAATCCCCAGATGATAGTTAATTCCAAAGTCCGAAATCCAGGGAAGATTAATTTCAAATTGCATTCCACTGGCTACTGTATCAAAAAGCGAATAGGCAATCACCGACAAAAGAAAGGAAACAAAGGCGATTATCAGGGCAATCCCCTTGATAGTATCAGTTCTTGATGACGGCACGAATAAAAGAAGAAATACCCCAACCAGGGGGAAAAATGTAAGCGCCGTTAAAATATCAATATTCATACTATTGAAATAAATAATAACCTATTATTACTGCCACGCCGGCCA
The DNA here is from genome assembly GCA_026397495.1 of Candidatus Zixiibacteriota bacterium. Taxonomy (GTDB): domain Bacteria; phylum Zixibacteria; class MSB-5A5; order GN15; family PGXB01; genus JAPLUS01. The sequence goes on from JAPLUS010000065.1 coordinate 3,681, forward strand.
GAAATATTGTCGCATAGGTCCGCAATCGTCCGGACTGTAGGGCTCTTAGTCCCTTTGATAGTTGACCGATAAATACCGCCACTCCATTTATCAGGCCGTCAATGAAGATGACATCTACAATCTTCCACAGGAAAAGAGAAAGTCCCAATAGGGGGCGTACAATTGCCGCATCATATAATTCATCAATATAATATTTTCCGTAAATCAGTTTATGTAAGGGCCGGAGCCAATTACGCAATTGGCCGGCTGCCGCCGCATTTTTTATATAGAAATAATAAGCCAAATATATTGCCCCTAGAACCGCGGCAATTGAACCAATCATTAGAATTAGCTCAACGGTGCTTTTATCAATGCCGGCCATAAAGGCAGACCGGGCAATACTATCAACCGGCATTTCTTTCGTCGCCGGTTCAAGAAATTTCTCAAACCAGTTGCCGCCACCTAAAACTCTCGGAAAACCGATATAGCCGCCAATGATGGCCAGGGTTGCCAAGACAACGAGGGGAACCGTCATAATTCTGGGAGATTCATGCAGATGCTCTTTAGTCACCGTATCCATACGCTCGGCGCCAAAAAATATCAGATAGAGTAGACGAAACATATAGAAAGCCGTGAGCGCCGCCGTAAGAATACCAATCATCCATATCCAGGGCGACCCATAAGTGGAGGAAAATGACTTCCAGAGGATTTCATCCTTAGAGAAGAAACCGGATAATCCTGGGATACCGGAAATCGCCAGAGTAGCAATCAGAAAGGTAAAATAGGTAGTCGGTAAGCGATGTCGTAATCC
>JAPLUS010000067.1 GCA_026397495.1 Candidatus Zixiibacteriota bacterium
CAAACACAAGAACAATATCAATTGGGCTATTAAACTCCTGATTACCAGATCCCTGTTTCCCCCACATTCTAATAAAGTTGCCGAGGGTGTCAAATACTTCTATACGATGATTACCCGAATCGACAACAAATACATTGCCATCGAAATCAACATCTATGCCGGTTGGAATATTAAATTGTCCACTATCACTGCCGAAAGAACCCCATGTCAGAAGATAATTTCCATTAATATCGAATTTCTGAATGCGATGATTCTTGGAATCCGCCACATATATTCTCGGATTAGAAGGGGGAGGAATACTTGAGTTTTGAGGATCTGCCCTTGTAACTGCAACGGAGATTGGGCCATCGAACTGGCCCGTATCTTTTCCAAAGGAACCAAATGCATAATATGAATATTGGTCACCGCCTTCCCAGCACCGTACCTGTATTCGATTATTTCCGTAATCAGCCACAAATAGGCATGTATGCGGTCGCCCTTCGATTCTTTCAAGAAAGATGCCGCAAGGAGTATCAAACTCACCAAGACCTGATCCATACCTGCCAATAACTTCAGCCGGTCTAAACTCATCTTCATGATGATTGGGGCATCCCAAGATCAAAAGGAGTAAAATCATAATCGCCAGAGAATATATTATTTTCCCCATAATTATCTTCCTTTCTTAGGAATAAGCTAATTCATAATAGACCGCGGCCAGATTATAGCCTGATATTGAAAAATGTTCATAGATTTTCTTCAAACTCATTAAACTAACATCCAATCTACCATGGCCAGAAATAGTAGTTGACTAAGCCCATGTTCCCCTCCGTATGTCCCGCCATATACGCCTCATATTCCAATCTGTTGCCATTGGTCGCCCTCCAGTAGGTTTCCTCCCATTCCCCTTCTGGTGAATTCGCCATCTTGTCTCCAAAATAAGGGCCAAAAAACTCCGGACCATATCTCTCATACTGCATCACATGTTCCCATTCATGTCTCATTGTTACATCTTTTGAAGACTGGTCAGATTCCCGCCAATACTTACTATTGATATAAATATTATGGCCAAGGGTGATTCCACCTATATTAAGTGCATTTAATGGCATAGAAATGAATCCGCCTTTATATGTCAATGCCGCTCTGTCTCGAAAAGTGCTTATACCTGGCAATGAGGGGCGATAATCGTTTATAGGCATCAACGGTAGAGATAAATATGCATTAGCAAATCCCATTTCCGCCCCAAATTTATCAATATTTCTCAGGCGATAATTGAAATAAGCCGCTCGCCAATCTCCCATACTAACCGCCTTTAGGGTACTATAGGTCGATACCGCACTTCCTGCGAATTGCCCTGCTTGCATTGCATAACCCAATCCTTTAAATAGGAGATTACTGGATCCGCTTAGATGCTTCGCCGCATTTAGTTTATGCCAGCCGCCGGTTGCAGTGTTAATGGCATAGGATGAAAACCATTTACCCATTAATCCGTGCGTATCACCACTCATGGCTGAAACTGCCACATCAGCTGTGGCATACGCAGCCGCCGCCGGTATGGCATCAATTATCGCCCCGATAGCCCACACAGCTATCGCCCCAATAGATTTAAAGACTTCCCCCATGTCAATTCCAAATAAATTCCCATTCGGGTCAATTCCCATGATCGGATTATTCCCCCCATACAGATATCCGCTGGCGAATTGGGAGGCCTTATCGATGCTGGAGAACTGCCCGGTTCTATAATCGTAGTATCTGGCGCCAAAATAATAATAGTCAAAAGTGGAATGAACATCCCGCTGTTTGCCGGTGAAAGTCAATGGCTCATTATACGACACCCATGATTCCATCACCCCGCCAAATGGCTCATAGTTGACATATTCCGCCACATCGCCGGTCTTATTCACCATCACTCGTGTCGATCCCAAATGATCCTTCAGGAAATAATACAGACTGGTATCGCTGTTATTGCGGTAAACTGCCACCCGACCCATCGGGCCAACAACATACGACTGCAAAACCTTGTCATCTTTATCAAATATTGCCAGAAGGGAATTGCCGTCATAAAGATAATTCTCCTCGGAGGTCAACCATTTGACGCAGGTGTCGGCTGAACCGCCTCCGGAAGACAGGGGGTGAATATCATTGATTGATTCACTACTAAGGGTATTAGTGGCCTCTCCAGAAATCTTGTTGGCCACGAAACCAATGGAATCGTCGGCGTCAGGATCGAAATTATTGTTAATTGAGCCCATCATAGGAATGGAGCCACAGGGACCCAAATAGTAATAATGATACCGTTTCATAATCCGTTGTGAGGCCTCATCATATAAAAATGTCAGTTCGGGATACGGCTTGCCGTAATATATTTGGCCAATAATGGAATTAGCCAGAAGATTTCGATATTCATAATTCATTTGATACAGCGGACGCGACGTGTCGGCTATCATATTGCCCAGAATATTATAATGCATCTGGTAATTGCCCATTCCGGTAAACGACTTCAATCGGGAAGAGCCTCTGGCGGTATCATAGGTATATGATATAGAAGTCGTGCTGTCTTTGATAAGTTTTTTTCGATTCCCCAGGTAGTTGTAAAAATACTCAAAGTCTCTACTGGTCGTGCCCAGATGATCGGCCTTGGTCAGCCATCCCAGCTGGTTATAATTATATAAATATGAATGGGTTAGGCGTGTCCCCGAGGAGTTGGCCGATTTGATATATCGGACCCGGCCATTATAATATCCACTGGCGCTTGTATCATAGACAATATGCTGGCCAAAATGAGGGTGGGCGTTTCCACCACCAACCATTAGTGGATCTATAGTATTGGGATTATTGATATCAGTCAGGGCATCAAGAGCATTATATTTATAAGTTACGACCTGGCTGGTATCATGGTCACCATCTGGACTTGCAATAAACGAACCGACAATCTCTTTGTTCACCTGCCCGTTGGCCCCATAATAGAAGGTCCCATAATGGAGATCGTCGGGGGTGGGCATCCCGCTTAAGGCACTTCGCACGATGCTCGCCGGTCGACCTGTTTTATCATACTCGTAAATATATGCTCTGGCTCCTGTTGAAGTAGTGCTCTTGGGATAGAATTTTAGATTCGTCAAATTCCCCTGACGGTCATAAATATGGACGATCTTCTTTTCAGCACCGCTGCCAATAATCAACTTGACATAAATAGAATCTCTCAAATTGATGGGATCATAGTAATACCTACGATAGTATGAAGAATCATGATTTTGAACTTTGACAAGTCCTCCATAGGCAATATCGCTGGTCGAACCGGGAAAGTGATCGTAATACCATTTATACTTGGTCTGAAAGATACATCCCTGATAGCTGGAGCCGGGAAAAGCCGCTTTATCGACATTGGCCTGAGCGTAAAAAAGGTTCCGGCGGAATCCAAACCAACCGATTCCGCTAATCCCCGTGTATTTCTATTGGTGACCATAACGGTCGAATCAGCATTCCCCTGCGAATTCGTATAATAGGCGATATTCCAGCTTTTGAGACCCCATTTATCGGCTTTGGTCACGGTTTTGTTGTTGTCCTGATCATAAACAGTGTTGACAATGAGATTACTGCTGGGAACCACGGCATATTGATATTCCGCCCCTTTACCGGTATCTGAATATACGGAACCCGGACCAATTGCATATTTCAGCCGCCCCTTGATATCATTGTAGTAGATATTCCGACTATATGGAATAGTATCGCAATTGGCGGCATTAGTGCCGTTGTAATAATTGCGGATTTCCGAAATTACCGAATTCCAAGGGGAATAATCGGTTACTCCTCTGGGGCTCAGCAGATCATAAAATGGCTTGTATGATTTGACTAATCTTCCCCGGGCATCATACTCGGCCACGCCCGATACCAGGGCCGCCGGAACCTGTACCCCTGATGAATCGATATAATTCGTGGTGCGTGTCTGCAATAA
>JAPLUS010000354.1 GCA_026397495.1 Candidatus Zixiibacteriota bacterium
GATCCGATGGGACCTCAGGCCATATTCAGAATGAATTTAAGCGGCGATCGCCATCTTTATGAAATACCGGCTTCCACGATAAATATCTTGGGCAAAAAACTGCCGGTTTGCGGCGGAGGATATCTTCGTCATTCGCCTCTATGGTATACCTCTTGGGTGATACGGAGACTAAATAAGATTAATCGTCCGGCCGTTGTCTATGTTCATCCTTGGGAATTGGATAAGATGATGCCCAGAGTTAAAGGGCTTACATATTTTCAGAAATATCGGCAGTATGGTACCATTCCAACGCTTTTTAAAAAGCTGGATCGACTTTTGAATGAGTTTGAATTCTGTCCCGCAAAACGTTATATTGAATGGATTAATAAGAGACCGATTGGGTTTGACCGATGACATTGCGAAGTAAAGTTGCTGTTGTTAAGACTAATTCGAATCAGATACTTGATGATTACCGCAAGCTTCTGCAACTGATAGATTATCGTTCAATTATCGATATTCACCATGAGATTATTATTAAACTCAACCTTTCTTGGACCAAGTACTTTCCATCCTGTTCATCTCAACCATGGCAATTGGAGGGGGTCGTCAAAACTCTCATTGAGGATGGCTTCCCTAAAAAGAGCTTGTTTCCTCTTGAAAATAAAACCGTGGTTACCGACCCTCTAAAAGGAGCAAAAAATAACTGCTGGTTGCCAGTCTTAAATAAGTATGGTCTCAGCTTTACGCCCTTGACTGAGGTGGAATGGACCATCTATGACTTTGGCAATAAACTTCTAAGACTCAATCAAATATTCCCGGAGGGGATTGAAATTCCGAAAATGTATATTGGTAAACAGATTATTCACCTCCCGACGGTCAAGACCCATGGTCATTCTATTACGACCGGGGCTATTAAGAATGCTTTCGGTGGACTTCTAAAGGAGGTTCGTCATTACGCTCATAAATATATCCATGAGGTAATGGTTGACCTGATGCTTATGCAAAAGGAACTGCATCCATCAATTCTGGCTATTATGGATGGGACCGTATGTGGGGATGGTGCCGGCCCACGGACAATGACGCCGCATTCCAAGAATATCATTCTGGCTTCATCAGATTCGGTGGCCATTGATGCTGTGGCGGCCAAATTGATGGGCTTTGATCCCCTGTCCATTCCCTACTTAAGGATGTGTCATGAGCGGGGACTCGGTGTATCCGATATGCGGGAAATAGAGATCCTGGGAGAAGATATTTCAGAAATGAATTTCGGCTTTCGGACAAAGAAGTCATTTGTTATCTGGGGCGATCAGCTTCTACGGAAAGGCTCTCTAAAATTTTTGGAAAAGATAGCCCTTCACTCTCCGCTTATTTTCTGGGCGCCCCTGGCCAGCAATATTTATCATGATTGGTTTTGGTATCCGACTGTCGGCAAGTCAATTATAAAGAAATATTCCCAGACGGAATGGGGCCAGCTCTTCAAAATATACAAAGCCATGTGACCGCGCCCCTATCCTTATATCTGTCCACAATCCATATTGCTTACAAGTATTTCTTGGATTTTGCAGTTACTCTACATTACCCTCCTTAAAAAATATAATTCTATTTCTATTTTTATTGCAGGGCGGGGTAATTTTATTGAAATAGTTCTTGACTACCAACTGTATAATTGATAAATAGTTAGTATAATTTTTAAGGAGGCATAAAGATGAAAAAAATTATTACCGCAATTGTTATCATTTGTGTAACCTTCAGCGTTACTATGGCCAAGAAAAAGGATTTAGCGGGTGAAGTTGTGCAAGGGGTTTATGTCGACAGCATCTATGATTTTTCTCTGAATGTCCCTGAAGCCTGGAATTATACCGTCAAGAAAGCCAGTAGTAATGTTAGAGTTATTCTATCAAAGAAGCAGTATGACATCCCGATTCAGTTTCAAGAAGCGTCCAATTATACGCTGGTTCCCAAAATAACCGTGTATGTCGATAGCACTTCCCTGGCAATGGATCAATTTTTGGATTCTCTTCTGAGTAATGCCTATAAATCAAAGCAAAAGAATAATATCCTCTCTGAGCTAAAAATTCTAAATGGCAATTTCCAACTCAAGAAACGGGCCAAGATGACAATGGGGGAATTATCCGGCTTTCGCGTGGAAGGGCAGTTGCGTTATACCCTGGAGGTCCAGAGATCCGGTTCGGAATCGGATAAGGGGGATATCGTTGCCGATTTTTATGGCGGTTCGATATTCTTCGTCAAGAATGGAAATACTATTGTGATGATACATTTCATCAGTGAGTGGCGCTACTTTGATGTTCTGGATCAGGATTTTACCAGGATATTGGAAACTTTTAAATTTCTAAAGAAATAATATTGGGTCTGTCAGATAGACATCCGACACTGTTGAATATAAGGGGAAATAAATCCTTCATATTGTTGTCTGATTGAAGTGATTTTTTAGCTTTTCTAAGGAGGAAGTATGTGGATATTCAGGTCAATTTTGATCTTGGTAATTATAGCCGTAATTGTCGGATTTGCAGTATATAATAGCGGACCGGGCAAGATAGTTGATGTTGATCTTATATGGGCAAAGCGCTTTGATGTGCCAGTCATTACTCTTGTTTTTTGGTCGTTTGTTCTGGGTTCATTGATTTCACTGCTTCTGTTTATTTCGGTATATCTGAAACAGTCTAATCAATTGAGAGAGGCTAATAGGGCTATTAAAGGACTCCAAACGGAGGTAACCTCTTTGCGGAATCGGCCAATCGAGGAGAGCAAGAATCTGTTGGATAAGAAAGGCAGTTTTCAGGAGTAAGATATGGAGACAATTGTAATAGTTTTTCTGCTGGCGCTGATAGCTCTTATCTTTATTTATGCCTATTATGACAGGTTTAAACGGGAAAAAATGGGTAAAGATCCGGCCAAGTATATTGAAGGTCTTAAAGCGCTCCTTAATAGCCAGGATGATTTGGCTTTCAGTAAATTCAGGGAAGCTGTCGCCGAGGATAGTGACAATGTGGATGCTTACGTTAGAATCGGAAATATCCTGAGGAAATATGGAAAGAGCGATAAGGCGCTTCAGGTTCATAAGGACCTGACCATCAGGCATGGTTTAACCATTGAGGATAAAAAAATAATCTTAAGTGCCTTGGCGGACGATTTCTTAGCGCAAGGAGATTCTGAATCGGCTCTTACAGCGGCGAATGAATTATTATCTTTAGATGAAGACAATCGATGGGCGGTCGAGAAACTACTGGAAATATATACACAGCTGGAAAACTGGGAAGAAGCATACAATTTCAAAGGAAAGCTTATTAAACTGGATGGCGGAAAATCAAACAGTAGTCTGGCTATCTATAAGTTCCTTCAGGGAGAAAAGCTATATAATGAAAAGGAATATCATAGGGCTCGAATTCTCTTTAAGGAAGCCATTGGTATCGATACTCATTGCGTTCCAGCATATATTTATATTGGGGACTCATATCTGGCCGAAAATCGAGAGGAAAATGCCGTTGTTTTTTGGAGAAAGCTAATCAAGGAAGTTCCCGCCGCCTCTCATTTTGTTTTGGGAAAACTAAAAAGAGCTCTATTCGATCTGGGAAAATTCGGGGAGATTTCTTCGATATGCCTGGAAATTCTCGGAGTTTCCCCAAAGAACCTTGCCGCTCGACTTATTCTGGCCGAATTCAACTATAAAAAGGGGGAATATTCCATAGCTGTCGAACATCTTACTGCCGCTACGGATGATCACCCTGATTCCTATTTGCCTATTCTTGATTTGGCCAAATTATACCTTACCATTGGCGATAAGAAAAAACTGGGAGAATTGATTAACCGGTTGGAGGAACGACGGGAGTCTGTTGAAAATGAATATCATTGTAACCGGTGCGGCCATAAATCAAAGATTCCCAAGTGGCTCTGCCCTTCCTGTAAAGCGGTCGATAGTTTCATAGTCTAATGCCCAAATATTCCGCGATATTGGCCTTAATATTATTGGCGGTTCCAATTACTATTGCCAATCCATCAGCTTCCGTTCTTATTGACTTAATCCGTTCAGGGCACTTGGAAGAGGCCCGGCATCAGCTTCAGCAGTATTCGGATGGCTTATCTGATAAAAACCCGTTACTCTATGCACAAGCCTTAATTGAATCGGATGGAAATAAATCATTTCAGCTATTATCGACTGCGGCTGGAGCCGAGGTGTCTCCTGAATTCCAACATGAGGAACGGTATTTAATGGCGCTTTATCTCATGACCGCTAACAAGAACAGCGATTTGTTATCTATACTTCAGGAGTCTTCTAAAAAATTGGATGGGCGATATCGTCCGGATATGCTCCGCTTAGAGGGTTGGGCGTATTCTAATTTGAATTCTGAAAGCAAAGCCGAAAGGTTATGGACATTGGTAGCCAAAGAAAATCCAAATGGCGACCTCGGTTTATGGGGGAAATTAGACCTGGCTCGATTGCTTTACCGCTCGAAAAAATATGATGCGGCTCAAAAGCTCTGTCAAAAGCTCGCCAAAAGCAAATCCAACGAAATCGCATATCAGGCTCTATATATGCTGTCATGCTTCTGTCTGGAACAGAACCAGATTGAGGATGCCATTTCTTATTACAATCTTTTGAGGGATGGGTATCCGGAGTCTATTGGTCTTGACGATCTTGATGATCGATTTGGCCGGATTGAAAAGACAACCGATGACCAAACTGCGGAAAAAATTACGGGAACCATATATTCAGTTCAAGTAGGCGTCTTCAGTATTCAGGAAAATGCCGCTAAAATGGCCGCGCGAATGAAGAAGTATGGGGAATCCGTAAATATTAACCAGAAAACTATTTCTGATAAAAAGTATTATGTTGTCTATGTCGGGCGCTTTTTGTCGACTGAACGAGCTGTTCTCTTTAGGGCGCGGTTGGAGTCAGCCGAAAAAGAATCTTTCCAAGTTGTAGCAAGGTGAAATTGTCATCCTCGGCCGACGGGACCTTGACGCCATTGATGCGTCAATATAATAAAATTAAATCTCAGTATCCTGATAAAATCCTTTTCTTTAGAATGGGGGATGTCTATGAAATGTTTGGTAATGATGCCATTAAGGCCGCCCCGATACTCAATATCGCTTTGACTTCGCGCGGCCATCTCAATGGAGAAAAAATTCCGCTGGCCGGAATTCCCCATCATGCTGTCGATAAATATCTGGCGCGACTTCTGGCGGCCGGAGAGAAAGTTGTTATTGTTGAGCAGGTGGAGAATCCTAAATTGGCCAAGGGGATTGTCAAACGCGAGGTGGTTGAGATTATCACCCCGGGGACAGCTACAATTGATGGTGTGATTGGCAATACCAGTTCTCTTTATTTGGCTTGTATTGTCTTTGACAGCTCGACTCATCGGTCTGGAATCGCCTATATCGATTTACTCAGCGGTAGATTTCTCCTTGATGAAGGATCAAAGGAGCATATTCTGGAAAGAATAAGAGTGCTATCACCGCAGGAGATTATTTATGCCCAAGCCTCAGAAAATAATGAGATTATCGATACTTTGAAACGGTATGGAGGTAATCAACTCACGAGTTTCGAAGATTGGAATTTTGATTATAAAACGGCCGTAAGAGAACTATCGGAATTTTTTGGAATTGCGAGTCTTGAAGCTTTTGGAGTTGGTGATTTAAAATACGGCTTGATTTGCGCTGGGGCGATTCTCAAATACCTCAAGGAGAATAACCGCACCCAACTTGATCATGTCACTAAACTTGCCGCGGCCGAATCAGATGACTATATGCTTCTTGATTATAATACTATCAGAAACCTGGAACTCATAAGAAGCCTTGCCGAAAACGCTGAAAAAGATTC
>JAPLUS010000258.1 GCA_026397495.1 Candidatus Zixiibacteriota bacterium
AACAACATCAGGAACCGAACCGGGGAGCGAGAACAGTTCCTGCAATCCCTGCTCCCTGACAGCATCTCTGATTTCTGCTTCTATAGGCCCGGCGCCCAGAAGTAAGAAGCGCGTCTGAGGAAAAATCATATTAATTTTCCCCGCGGCGTTGATGAAAAGCGGGATATTTTTCTCTTTCCGCAGATGAGCAACCATGACAATCAAAATGCTGGATTCGTTCAGGTTGAGATTTTTCCTTGCCTTTGCCCGGTATTCTTCATTAATTATTTCAAAACGGGACAGGTCAAGACCATTGTAAATTACCTCAACTGCCGCCGGATTAATCCCTTCATATTGCATTATCGATTCTTTGGTCGCAGTACTGTTGGCCAGATATTTCCAGGTCAGGCGCCTGATAATTCGAAAGATACGCATCAGTATTTTCTTGCCCCAAAAACCGGGACCGAGATTCCTGCGACAGGAGATGATTTTTCTTACCCCCGCCAGACGACCGGCTATGGCGCCAAATATAAAGGAGTCATTAAAATATGTCTGAATAATATCAATATTATTCGCCCGACAGAATTTCCTGAATCGCCAAGCCGCGCTCAGCGCCTTCCAGCCTAACAGCCGGGGAACATCAAGGACAATAATCCGGGATTTATATTCGCTGGCCTCAAGCCAATCGGTGTTCTGAAGACAGAAAAGATGAATCTTGTATTTCTCCTTATCAAGATTATTGTAGAGCATAAGAAGCTGGCCTTCGGTGCCACCGTTGGAACCCCACATCCGGTCTATCAGAAATATGATATTAATCATAGCACCCTTATACCAAAAAGCCGCAGCTTTTTGACACTATAAAGATAAGTGTAATTGAGTTTTTTGATGCTCCGAAGTTGCGTTCTGTTTGATCTCTCCACCACTCCCAGGATTTTCATTCCCCTTACATGATACTCCCTAAGGGCGTAGGTCATCAGATAAGGGCTAATCCCCATACCACGATAGAGCGGCGAAGTCATTGCCTCCGAGGAGATAACCTGATCTGCTTCGGGGGTTACCATCAGTCCAGCCGCCGGGTAAGGATCGCTGTGGTGCAAACCCCATGTGACCGATACCAGATAGCCATTGTGAAAGGCGGCAAAGCAGTCGTCGTTTTGCTCGAACCTATCCAGAACGGTCGTATATTTCGGAGAATCAGGCCCAATCCCCAAGAAAGTGGCCAGGCGGCCGACATCTTCTTTCCCGAGCTTACGGCATACAACCTCCACTTTAGGCCTAAAAGAAAATTCGGCATCCCCCAGATAAGTGTAAAAATTAAACACTCGGTAATTAATAATGGATCTGATACATTTCTTCAGCAACGGGCCAATAAATTTGATAAGCCCCTTTTCCCGAATAAACCTGATTCCCCGGTTTTTCAGAGCCATCAGTTTCTCATTTTGTTGTATACTTCGTATCGGAGCGGTTACCTTAAGCCGGTCGTAGATTTTTGCGCAGGAGCGCCTCCAGTGATTCCCATATATGGTTATCTGATAATTGGTGTATTCTCGATTGGTCAGAAGGGTTTTGTACTGGTGCGCCCCGCGTGAAAAATCCAGGTCAAATCCCCGCCTGATAAGATATTCCGATTGTTCAAGCAGCAATAGGATGCCGGGAGAACGATCACAAAAATAAACATTGATGGCTATGGTATAGTGGTTTATTACTTTCCCATATTCAAAATTGAAAATCATTGCCACCGGCAGGTCGCCACTCTTCAACACGAAGAAACAGATTTCGCCAAGAGGCCCCAGAGTTTTGACCAGTTCCTGAAGGAATCGACAGTTTTTCCCGTCGAGGAATTTGCTGGGAGAACCTATTCCCCGCCAGCGATTGATATGCAGAAGAAAAAATTGCGGCAGCAGTCTTTCAATTTCAGCCGGTTCGCTGATTCTCTCCAGTTGCAGCCCGCCGCCGCGGTTGAAATGATTGATGGCTTTCTTCAATGTCGCACCACGCCGGAAAGAAAAATTGGC
>JAPLUS010000436.1 GCA_026397495.1 Candidatus Zixiibacteriota bacterium
AATTCATGGATGGCGATACTATGGCTTGCTCCAATGAATATGAAAGAGTTATCGATATTGATCGTGCCGGAGCGCTCTTATTGTTTGAAACTTCCGGTCAAGATGGTTCCCGGCAGGCCGAACAAATCAGCGCCATCTGCCGAAACTTCCACGCCATTTATCTTAAAAACGAGAACAATCTTGAAAAAGCGGAGACCCTCTGGAAAATCCGCCGTAATCTCTCCAAGGCGGTTAAAGCCTCGGCCTCAAGAAAAATCGCCGAAGATATCTGTGTGCCCCCATCAAAACTCCCCGAATTAGTCAATTTTGTCGCTCAACTGGATAAAGAATATCCCATGAGGATAAATTCCTATGGCCACGCCGGCGACGGTAATCTTCACGTCAATTTTTTGGCCAAAGAACAAAGCGGATTTGAAGACCAATTTATCGACGAAGGGATAAATCGCCTCTTTGCCAAAACTCTGGAACTGGGCGGAACCCTCTCCGGTGAACATGGTATCGGGCTCACCAAAAAAGATTTTCTTCATCTCGAATTTGATTCACCGACTCTGGAATTTATGAGGGGGATAAAGAAAGTTTTTGATCCGGAAGGTCTTCTCAATCCCGGCAAGATGTTTGCCTGATCGTGTATCCTATTTATATCAACCTTGTTTGGTGAAGATTATTCTGAATTCGGTTCCACCTTTCGGCGGTGATAAAACTCCAATTTGGCCGCCGAATTCTTCAACAATCTGATAGACGATGGATAATCCCAGACCGGTGCCATATTCTTTAGTGGTAAAATAAGGCGTAAATATTTTCTTCTTAATTTCTTCGGGAATTCCCTGACCGGTGTCACTGATGGAGAGGATTGACCTTACCCCTTCGCGATATAGCCTGACCCGAATTGTACCACCCTGCGACCCACAAGCTTCAATGCCATTTTTGACCAAGTTAATAATCATTTGCTTTAACCTGTCTTCAGCTCCATTGAGAAGGATCTCCGGTTCGATTTCCGATTTAATTAAAATATCCTTTTCCTCAGCAGAAAGCCGAAGTAATTCCAACGTCGAAGCTATAATCTTACTGGCATTTATTTGTCCGTGTCCTTCGGTTTTCCCTTTCGCCATGGCCAGAAAGCGGCTTACAATCTCATTAAGCCGGCCGGCTTCAGATTTTACCTGCCCCGCAAAGAAACGAAATTCTTCAGCATTATTTTGCGGTTCAAATTCCGCCATCAGTCTTTGAGCCGCAATGGAAATGCCATTCAGCGGATTACGTATTTCATGTGCTACCCCGGCCGCCAGATCGCCCAATTCGGTCAATCTCTCTTTTCTCCGGGCGCTCTCCTCAAGCTCTTTTATCCGAGTATAATCAAAAATGACTGCTACCGCTCCGGTCATCTGGCCTTGCTCGTCATACAGTCGGGATATATTTGCCAACAATACCTTCTTCCCCAAAGGGGTATCAAATGATGATTCTATTTCCCCCTGACTCTGCCTTCCGGAAAGGATCCCTTCAAAGGGAATCAGATCCTTAAAGGGAAAATGTTCCCAACCTTTGCCGATTATTTCATCTT
>JAPLUS010000252.1 GCA_026397495.1 Candidatus Zixiibacteriota bacterium
CACCGAGCTCGACGATCAGATTCGGATAGCCGCTGTTCCCGCTCATTTCCCATGCATGGCGAATCCTATAAGCCTCTTCGACACTTTGAAGAAAATCCAGACTAAAGGCGCGTCCAAAAAATATCTCCTGGTCTGCAACACCACCAATACCCGGCTCGGATTGTGTTTCTAGAAAATTATCTATATCTATTGCCCTGATCTTTTGGTAGTACATGAAAAGCAAGGCTCGATACACTTGGCGGCTTTCCGGTTCCGGACCGGAAAATGTCCGATTGAAATATTGATTCCGTAAATCAACCAACCCGCCACCCCAAATCAAGTCGACATAGTGCCGGTTAAGCTCGGCCCAGAATTTGCCCGCTTGATAAAGCGCCGGGCTTGCAAGATTATCGTGCAACATCAATTCGTATGACTGCGCATCCTTTGCAAACCGAGGATCCCTCATCAGCCTCTTCATCTTGCAATTCAGCTTGAACAATCGATACTTAAATGATTTCAGAAGTGCTGAACGTATAGGCATAGGTCAAATTCCTCGGTCTCGATAAATGCCGTCAATCATCGTCACGGTCTGCGGCATGTCCTGCCCGATCATTTCCCAGAAACGCGAAGAGTCCATGGTGCGATTTACAACCGGCGCGAAAACGGGTTCAACCGTAATGCTCAATCCGAACCTTTCCGAGACCATTGTCAGCAAATCAAATTTGCTCATCGCCGGGCCGCCCAGGTGGTACAGTCCGCCCGGAAAGACAGGCCTGCCGATTATCGCAACAAGTGCTGAAGCCAAAGCTCCCATGGAAACGCCGCTAAAAATATAATTCTTGAAACCTATCACATGCCCGCCACGCTGGGTAATCAACCAATCGAGCAGTCCCTTATTCCCGGAAGATAATCCATAAAACGTAGTCCGAAGGGTTAAGCAATCGCCGTCTGAGATCTCCCCCAACAACTTTGACCGGCCATACATATCCGGGGGGTCCGGCAAATCATATTCGGCATAATTTCCTCGCTTTCCGGAAAATACACCATCAGTGCTGAAGTGAATCAGTTTGCAGCCGAAGGCGCGTGCCGACCGCGCGAGGAGGTGCGGGAACAAGCTATTTATATGTATATATTCTATTGAATCCGCCGCCGCATTCGAATGCGGCGTGACGGCAATACAATTAATAATAACATCCGGCTTGCACTGTTCCAACAATTCATCCAGGTTTTGCGAATTGGAGAAATCCAGGCGAGTCGGGGGCCAAGCGTTGCTGTCATGGAGCGTGAATGATTGTTCATTTCCTGGAGCAGGGAAAGATGTCGTGAAATGCTTCGGCAAGGATTTCGCCAGATACGCACCGAGCATGCCGGTAGCACCTAACAGCAACACTCGTTTTGGGGTGTGGGCGGTCATCAAATAGTCAACTCTGAATTCCAAAAGTTGGTGATTGAATAATTTCAATGTGCGGCAGCGGCATAATAAAACATCCCCCTTGATTCAAATATGCCGGCTCCTTGCCGACGATTTCGTCGCGATAATTCCAGGCTGTAATGAGACAATCATCGGTGGGCTTTTCGGCCAGAACTGATCGGGAAACGATTGGGATGCCGACGCCGGGCACGCATCGACCTACCCGAAATGAGGATTCATCCACGATGTACTCCACCTTTGATTGATCGAGTTTGCAGTAATTCAGGAGAATCGTCGCTCGACCTGCTGCCCCATAAGCGCTCAGCGTTCGATTGGATTTGTTTCGCGAGAGCAAGAATGCCGCCAGATTGTCGCGATAGCGCTCCACCTGTAGCCCGAACTCCTTGTATGTCTGAGTCTTATCGATGCCATGCCTGAGTTCTTCCTCCAGCATCTTCTGAACGACAGGCTTGATATTTCCATGGACCGATTCTGATCGCTGCGCAAAGACACGAATGGCGCCGCCATGCATGGGTAGATGATGCACGTCGACGATTGAAAAACCAAATCGCCGGTATAGGACCTGGAGTGCATGCAGGGAGTAATAGCACAGATGTTCGTGGTACACGGTATCAAACTGAAAGAGCTTTAGAAGATCCAATACATAGTGGACCTCCACGATGAACTTGCCTTCCACTGAAAGCAAACGATCTACACCTTGCATAACGCCATCCAGATCATCGATATGTGCAAACACATTGCTGGCGGTAATTACATCGGCTTTTCCATGTTTCTTTTCAATGGCATCCGCAATCGACAATCCAAAAAAACCATGGATGACATCGATCCCGCGCTGCCGGGTCAGTTGAATGACATTATCCGCGGCATCAACGCCAAGAACCCTCACCCCGAGCTTTTGTAGCGGATCAAGCAATACTCCGTCGTTACAACCGATCTCGACCAGAAAAGGATCCGTCGGGGGAAGGATTTCTTGCTGCAGCAGTGCGGCGTATTCACGGAAGTGCCGGGTCAGGGTTCGTGTCACCGAAGACAAATATCGATAATCCGTAAATATAACTTCCGGATCGACAACATTCAGAATCTGTACCAAGCTGCAATCCGGACAAACAGCCAAATCCATCGGATAAAGCTTTACCTCATCCAGTTCCGAGGGGAGGACGAAATTCCCCGCCAGCGGCACTTCGCCATAGTCCAAGAATACGGTTACATTCTCACTCTTACAAACTCGACAATTTATCCGCCGATGAAATACGCCGATATTGTTCACCATCGCGCTCTCATATTAATCTTAAATACAGACAGGTGATCATTATGTCGATGCTTCAGAAACCACTTCCGGCAATGTAAGTAAAAGAGTCTCGACTTCCTGTACGCTCAGTCTGTACGTATTGTCGGAAGTGTAATCCTCTAATGTCGCCTCCCTCATTTCGCCCTGAATTGAATATTTGTCATAATTCAGACCCCTGTCATCCATTGCACATCTGAAATAATCGCCCATATCCTCAGATTTGCTCAGCTCCTCCATGGTCGCCAATGTTTCGAAGATTTTCTCGCCATGCCGGACGCCGATTGTCTGTATGGGCAAATTGGACTTGAATATTCTCTGCAGAGCAGTAACCAGATCAATAACGGTGCACGCAGGCGCTTTTTTGATAAAAATATCTCCCTGCCGGGCATTTGCAAAGGCGAACAGCACCAAATCTATCGCATCGTCAAGACACAAAAGGAAGCGGGTCATGTTGGGATCAGTGACGGTTATGGGCTTATTCTGCTTTATTTGCTTGATAAAGAGAGGTATTACCGATCCCCTCGAATACATCACATTTCCATACCTGACACATGAAACCACAGTCTCGGTTTCGTTCAGATTTCTTGCCGCCGCATTCACAAACTTCTCCATCAGCGATTTGGTCATCCCCATGACATTGACGGGATAAACGGCTTTGTCGGTGCTCAAGCAGACAATACTAGCAACCTTATTATTAATCGCCGATTCGATCACGTTGCTGCTGCCGATTACGTTTGTCAACACTGCCTGCATTGGGAAGAATTCGCAAGAGGGGACTTGTTTCAAGGCGGCCGCATGAAACACCAAATCGACTCCCAACATCACATTGTCAACGCTATCCCTATCCCTGACGTCACCAATATAAAACTTTACGTTCCGGCAATCCAACTCCTTGCGCATCAATTCCTGCTTTAATTCATCTCTGCTAAATATCCTGATTTCTTTACAGTCTTTTCCTGCAATATTATGCAGAAGTGCATAGCCGAATGAACCGGTACCACCGGTAATAAGAATCGTCTTTCCGTTAAAATTGCTCATAAGAAACTTCCACCAACAAAACTCATGGTTAAAGGCGGAATAAACAATTGGCCATTACGGTTCCCTGTCGAACTGATGTGGCATGCGAACACCTGCGGCAAGCCCTCCGCCGCATGCTCACCCAGCGTGGGGAATACAAATATTGTTCGAGA
>JAPLUS010000002.1 GCA_026397495.1 Candidatus Zixiibacteriota bacterium
GTCTTCATCGGAAATGCCGCCAGCCCAAAATATTCCGCCATAAAGACCATCTGGCATCGATTTAAAGCGGCGAATATATTTCCTGCCGAAGACGACACCGGCCATTCCGGCTTTCAGGGCGCCATTCTCCTCTTCCACAAGAAAAACTGCCCGGCCGTCGAAAATCTCCCATAGAGAAGCAAACGCCGGTGAGGAAAGAAAGGAATCGCCGGTCAGCAATGACCATTCCTCCCCGGGAAGTTCATCACTTGATAGAATTTTGAAGGACATTATTATCGAATCAAAAGAATTTTACCATGACCGATTGACCCATCTGATGCCGTCAATAGAAAAAGATATACTCCCGAAGCCACATCATATCCCTTTTGATTTTTGCCATTCCACGAGGTATTAATACTCATCTCCCGCACCAACTCCCCAGCCGTATTATAAATTCTGACGATAGCTTCACCATTATAATTGAAGGAAAGCCCCTCATCTCCATTCCTGATGATAAACGGATTGGGGAAAGCAATTACCCGGGCAATATTTGTGGTCGGTTTTCCAATACTTGACTCAAGCCGGGACATCCCGCCCGATGTTCCAACCCAAAGATCGTTAGTGATAGGATGAATCATCAGGGCATAGACATGATTATCTACCAACCCCGAGTTCAAAATATTATAAATGGTAATGCTACCTGTACCGGCATCATACCGCGTCAGACCATTGCCGGCCCCCATCCATATATTTCCTCGCGGATCAAAAACCAGCCGCATTACGTCCGGTCCAAATCCTTCCGGTAAATTAACGGTTACAAAACGCTCAATCCCGGGATCATAGCGGGATAGCCCATATTTAGTGCCAGCCCAGAGAATCCCCTCCTTATCAAATTTCACCGTATAGACAGTATTAGAGGCAAGATAACTGTTGTCTTCCTTTAGATTAACTACCGTGTCATCACTTATGTCAAAAGGGTTGGATCCAAAATAATAGTAGAAAACACCGTTATTTTCGGTACCAATAGCAAAACTTCCGTTGAAACAATCAATAGAGAGAATGCCACCCGTTGTAATCCCGTCGGCAGCGCCGAAGGAAATCCACCGCGTCTTATCCCTCCGATCAACGACCGAAACCGAATTACCATTCGAGGCTCCATAACAACCGGCGAAAAGATAATTGGAGCTGGTCGTTAAGCAGTTGACCACAACATATGTGGAACTCCCAAAGACTCCTTTAAGGGTTGAATTTTTCTCATTAAAATTGACGGTCGAATCGTCATTGATAAAAAATAGACCATTCCCCCAGGTGCCCACCCAAATATTGTTCTCTTCGTCCTGTAAGGTTGCCGTGGCCCATTCCCCCGTATTGATACCGGCTTTCTGCCAGCCATTATTGTCAAGGACAGCAAATCCGGAACTCCTGAAACATCCGGCTATCCGCCCGTTATCGCTGGAAGAAAGTGAGCTTACATAATTGCCCGGCATGCCGCCGTCATTATAATGGGTGAAATTATTATTGGCGCCATAGGAAAGACCATTCGCTTGATGCCCAATCCAATGAACACCATCAACAAACCGGCCGGCCGAAAAACTACTGTCGGACAAGGTTTGTACGATCCCGGGGTCAGTATATATAAAAAAACCTCCCGTGGCATATATGACTAAAGAATCTCCGTTAACAATTATATGCTTTGCATTTTCGTTAGTTCTGATTGGAATTCTAACAAATGATGTATCAGTCGGCGATATGTCTAGGCGGAAAACATTCGTACCTGTTCCTATATAGATTTTGCCATGGAAATAAGCCATAGTATTGACAGCCGGCAGGTTAAAAGTATCGAAAGTATTCCAGCTGGCAAAGGATTTAAGACGATTGGGAATGCTTTTATCAGCCACGGCCAAACCGGCAGAAGTTGCCACCCAGATG
>JAPLUS010000305.1 GCA_026397495.1 Candidatus Zixiibacteriota bacterium
TGACCGCGCCGTCGATCGACACCGCCAATCCGCCGGCAATCATAATGTCCGGCACCGCTCCATTCATAATAATGAGTCAGAAGACCATCCAATTTGGGCGTAATCAGTGATTCAGGCAACGTTAGATACGATTCCTCTTTCTCATAATGCAGCGGCTTTAGCAAACTTGTCGGCGGGTTCAATCCAATAGCCGTATAAACGGCCGATATATGCGTCCGAAAAAGGAGGTCAAATTGATCGCTGTTGGCGCTTTGGTGATCATCACCATACCACCAGCACCAGTCCGAGCCCTCAGCAATATAGATTTGCTTCCAGGCTTTTTCGAGTTTTTGGGGGTCAGTGCCTGGATTATTTTTCTGGTATTCCACCAGAGTCTTTCTGGCGGCAAAAAGGGTGTCCCAGGCAGCATTATCTTCACTATGCCCTATCCAAACCCGGAAATTATGATTTATCCAGGAACCGGCCATTAAAGCAGGCAGCCGGGTCGGTTCCATTGCATTGGCCACATCCGAAAGAAAGACCGTTTCCAACTGGTCGTCTGATGACAACGCTAAATAAAGTTTTTTGAGAAAATCCGTCCCATCTTTGGGATAATATTCCCAGGCATTCTCTCCGTCAAGAATGATCGGGACGATGACGTTGTCCAAGTTCCCCACCAGAAATTCCCTTATTTTCTTCAAGCTTTGAATGAAATCATTAACTGCTTTTTCTGAGTCCCAGCTTGAATAGACGAAGCCGATTTTATCCGAAAGACCTCGGTCGCGAAAGAAAAGTCTCAGATTCGGAGCGCTGTTACAGATATAAACACCGTGAGGCGAAAATTTCTTGGAATCAAGACCGGATTTAAGAAGCGACTGATAAAGAATATCCTGATCCGTGGCCACCCATTTGATACCGGCCTCGCTGATAATTTTCAATGTTTCCTCTGAGACTGAACCCTCCGAAGGCCACATCCCAACCGGATTTTGGCCAAAGAGCAAACGAAATTTTTCAATTGATTGCTGGATCTGCCACCGGGCATCTTCCGGATAACAGAATCTGTTGGCCGGCAGATCAATACCGGATAGGGCTTCTTTGGCGCTCTCCGTATCAATCAGCAGAGGAAGAATCGGATGATAATAGGGAGTGAAAGAAACATCAATTTTCCTCTGTCTATATAGCTCCTGGTAAGTGGGAATGATTCTCTTCAGCAGGGATATTTGACCGTCCAGCAACTGCTGTTTTTCTTCCTCGGAATAATCGCGCCCTTTCTCAAAATACCCATGAAATGGTTCTTCACGTCGGAAGAGGGGATCAATCCAGACGAGGTTAGACCAGACCTGAATATCACGCCATTCGGCCGTTGAAAATATATCCGCCGCCAGATTCATATTTGAACCGCAACCTTCCTTCTTGCGATAGAGCTGCCGATATCGGGTATAGGCATCAATCATATTGACCGGGTAACCGGTAAAGAAGGTGGCCAGGATTTCTTTCTTTTCATCAGGAGTTAAGAGGCGAGCGGGAATGCGAGAGAGTTCCAAATGGCGATCCAGATATCCGTCACAATACATCTGGATTTGATCCAATAGAGAAGGGACTAAATTAAAGGTTACTTTCAGATTGTCATATTCCGCCGCCAGAAGAGGCATGTCGAGATAATCCTTCAATCCGTGAAGGCGCACCCAGGGCATTACCAGTCGGTTATTTTCAGGGTTAAGATAAAAAGGTTGGTGCATATGCCAGAGAATGGCAACCTTAAGTTTATAATTCTCCGGCATATCAGCAAAAGGTAAATTATTCGGACTGTACATAATTTCGAATCGCTCCCAGAAAAAAATCCGGCGCCTCCGGAGAATCAGGATAATCCCGCGCCACCTCGAAAAATTTATCCCCGGCAGCCTTAAACTGCTGTTTGGATTCAAGTCCAAAGGCAATTCCAGCGGCGGCTGAAGCCGTAGTCAAGCGGTCCAGATGATAACCATCAATATACTTTTGATATTGGACAATAGCTTCGTCATAGTTCTTGCTGCCATAATAAGCATTGGCCAAATTGAATAGGGCCATTCCCCCCACGTAACCACCATAATTATCGGAAAGATTTTTGAATTCCAAAATGGCCACTTGGTAATTCTGTCGCCTCAACTCGGCTACGGCTCGGCTAAGGCGTCCCAAAGCTTCCTCTTGGCCGGCCGACCTGGCTCGGATATAATAAATCGTGCCCCCGATTAGCAAGACAATAACCGCCATGACGATTGCGACTGCCTGCCAGTTTCCTTCTATTTGATCTCTGGTTCTGAGTATAAAATTCGTGAATTTATCTTCCTTAATCTGTTGTTTAGTCAATTTTATTTTGGTGCGCATCAGTTTCTTTCCATTAAGTCAACCTATGGCGGACACTATTACATAATATATCATGACTGATTTAATAAAAGAAGAGGCCCTTTTGGGGCCCCTTATAATTCTTAGCCAATCAAAAATATCCGGTGAAAGTTAGATTTAGATGATGATTCTTCCACTTGTTTTCCGTCTTTAAGATATCGTCTTGATAGAACTTCTGCTTATAAGAAGTAAAGGTATAGGCAATATCAAGAATAATTTGCGACCAGCGAATGCCGGTACCCGCCGATATACTAAGACCAGTTGTCTGGTTGGTATTATAGTCAAAAACATAGGCAATTCTGGCAGAATCGTTATTGCTTCCGGAAGAGCCCTTTGGGCCAGGATAACGAACTTCATAATTTGACACATCACCGCCCGGAAAAGCTTCATTTCGGAAACCTAATCTGACTGGGATTTCACCGACAGCGGTATTAAAGATATATTCACCGCCTACACGAAATTGCCAGATATTCTTCCAATGGGGATCTTTCTTATAATATGATTCAATTCTTTCTCCACTAGAAGTAAAATAGACCGAATCGAGATTCTCAACTACTTTTCCCGCAAAATTTCTGAATTCCAGATCAGCGGCCAGCAGGAGATTATCATTTACATGATATGCCGTTCCCAGGCCAACCATCAATGGCATTTCCATTTTAGAAGTCATCCGATCGACATAAAGAGTATCGCTCAAGCTGCCATTAATGACACCATTAAGACGCGTGATCCGATAAGTGGATGGAGATAAATTCTTTTTATGATATATTAAAAAATAATTTTTCAATTTATAAGAAAATAGAAGAAAGTTTATTTTTTGAAAGAGTTGTAAATGG
>JAPLUS010000253.1 GCA_026397495.1 Candidatus Zixiibacteriota bacterium
CATATCTAATAAATAAAGCCGGGGGCGAAACGCCCCCAGACCCCAATTATTTAATATTAAACGTTTTCTTAATTATAATCATTGCATCGACAAGACGATTATAGTTTTCCATCAAGCAATCAATATCTCGCTTCAAAGCTATCCATTCCTCCAATTCTTCTCCAACCATAGGCCGGATAGCCTCAAACTTCTCAATACGGCGACAAATTACATGTTTTGACATAATTCCTCAACCCCTTGAATGGAAGCCCGCCTTGCGGCTGGGAATAAGTCATGATTCATTTTATAGGTCTGCCTGCAATCATAACGGCCACAAACTGCATTTTCAATTTCATTAGGATATTTAGGAGGTAAAAAAATGTGCCGGCAATGGCCACATATCAGCCAGGGAGAATTTTTCTCCTTATTACAAATTTAAGCCAGGCTGTCTCATTTTTCGGGAATTCTTTTGGATAAGCCATAATCCAGACCCTCCTTAAAATTCTTTTTTTGGGCCCAAAGGCGGCTGATGGTCATATCTAAGTTCAGCAATAATAACACCTATAAGCTTGTCAGAACACATCCCAAAGTCTTCGTTCCAATTAGCACATCGCTTTTCAACACAAGGGGCCTCCGCCACAGTAACGATGACCTGATTTTCCTTAGTAACTATTCCACTATTGGCCGGGACTTGTCCGACGATTAAACCGGCCTTCGACATGTGATGACAGATAACTTTGTCAGGATTGATTCTGATCGGTTGAGCCATAATCTTCTCCTTTCGTTTGATTATTGCCAGTATAAATATCAAATACGGCCTCAAAGAACAAGGGAAATTTTTCAACTTTTTCTGGTTCGACATCTTCATATTCGTTTAAATGAAGACGGGCCATATTTTTAAGAGTATTGCGGAATGGTATAATTTTAGGGCGGTTTTCTTCCCTTAGATGTAAAGTATTTTGCAGAACGTCAACGGTTTCAGAGATAGATAATGGAGGCTCAATAAGATAGGACTCCACGATAAGATGAATAGCCTGAGCCGAAATTTCCTGTTGAGACATTTCAATATTCTCCTCTGTGTTAAGCTGTTGATTTTCCTGAATATTTTCTTGCATTTTGCCCGATTGCTCCAGATTTGGAATCTGAAGTAGTTCGTTTTTAACGGGCAATGGCTTTAATGCTGGCCGGGGGATTGTCTTAGCAGCATCTACGTATTTAGTGAAGGCATCAATCCCTTTTCCTACCAGATCATAAACTGTTGATCCCTTTTCCCCACCACCTTCGGATCTTAATTTTCCCGCGATCGCTAAGAAATTATCAAACAAACGAAACATCCCCTCAGTATCCGCCGGGCCGGATTTATTATTTATGGCAAGTCTGAGTAATTCCGTGTTGATATCCAATGGTTCAGGAAAAGCAAGTTTGATCATTTTTATACGCTCAAGTCTCTTAAAGAAGGCTTCATCGGTTCCCCCTATACCTATACTCCCTGATTTTTCATCTTCAGATAGGGCCGGAGCTTCATCGCTGCCAGACATCCTGGGAGGCGGTAGAACCCTGGGGTCTCCAGCAATCCGGAAAGCCCGAATATCGACAAAGCGCCCGGCCTTTCTTTTTTTCACGTTGTATCTACCGCCACCCCACCTTTTAGAGATATAGCTCAGATCCATTGATGGCTCTAACAGATCGAGAAAACCGCTGATTTCATGCCCCTCATAGAGAACCGGACTGATTCTATATAATTCCACACGCACGTTTTCGTCAGCATCACCAAAGAGATCCTGATAATCGCTGGGCTCGCGTTCTAAAAGATTTCCTTCATTAACTTGCAGATCTCCTGAATTGTTTTCAGGATCAGAGGATAGATTAGCCATGGGAATTTTTTCTTTTTTGGGGGTTCTGTCGGGAACCATACTACCGCCTTTCTTTCAGTTTCTACCGCTTTTTCGGGCGCTTTAGGAACCACCAGAGAATCAAGCCGGACAAAATCAGGAACGACGTCGAGACGAACCATTTTTTTTTTATCATGTCCAAAACTTTTTCCATCGTAGTGTATTCCGTCAAGCGCTCATGCGTGCCGGTATTTGTGTTGAGAGGATGTGTTATGACGCCGCCCCATATAGCTGGGGAGCTTGTATTGCGATCAATTCGGGTGTCGAAATGATGACTGGCCACCCCAGCATCATTTACATATATGCCTATGCCGCTGAATAAATGAGATTGAATTGCCTTATCGTTAATTTGAAGGGCATCAAAGCCGGGCCAGTAAGCATCTATGGCCCGACCGACAGAATGTTGACTGTCAGAAGCCATTGGCCTATAGTCATCGAGAATTTGAGGACGTCCGCCGACTTTTGAGATAAATCGGTCAAGTGCCTGAACGATAGAAAAGTCCAAGTTATTAGGATAGGAGAAGTCTGTTGTTTTCAGATACAATAGGCTTCTCCATTGGTCAGAAGTAATCATTATGAGATTTCTTGATAATAGCCCGGAAGTTTTAATTGGTGATATCCCATAATCCGCGCAGCCTCCTTAATATGATCCCAGAAAGCTTCTTGTTGCTCTTTAGGCATGTCATGATCGAGATCCACAGCGCCCAGATCCGAGCCGGTATAGGCATCGAGCGTTGCAAGGAAGTCATCAAATTTTTCCTTAGTGTTGGCGCCACCAAATTGAATAACTTTGGTAACAATATCCGGCAGATAAGTCAATACAGTAGCCAGAATTTCGGAAATTTTTGGTTTACTGGTGAAGACCTTTACCATCGAGATAATTGAGCTAATAAAGTTTTTTAACATTGGGAGCTCCCCTTTCCGGCGATTACCGCCTTGTTATATTTAAGTTATATTATAAACTGCAAAAGTCAAGCGACAGCCGTAAAGATGATCCGTCGTAACCCAGCCCTGCATATCTATAGTTATAACCGTTCCGGCCAACAGCCAGATTTCCGGCAGGGGGCCACAATACAGAGCATCGTTATGGAAATTGTTTAAATTACCATTCCTACGATTAAAAGTATAGTAGAGGTCAAGGCTGGCTGTCTGGGCTATATTATTTCTCCAGCGCCAGATAGTCCGGCCAGTATCTGTTTCAATCTGTAATCGGAAATATCTATTGGCAACCGTGGCATTAGTGAAAGCGGCAACATAAAGAGTGCTAAACAAATAACAGCGATTTGGAGGTATTGTATAAAAGATTGGGGCCAAATTGCCAGGATTAGCCACAGAGACAAATTGGATTTGACCCTGATGAGGCACCATGTAGCAGGCGTTTTCACCGATTAAAGGCATAGCTGGCCATCTCCCATCAATTCATATTAAATACGGCAAAAGTTTGATGACAAGAGTAAAGATGATCAGTGCCCACCCATCCCTCCATATCCCAAGTGATCACCGTTCCTGGCAAAAGCCACATTTCCGGCAGAGGGCCAGAATGGACACTTGAAAAATGGAAATTGTTTAAATTGCCATTCGTCC
>JAPLUS010000440.1 GCA_026397495.1 Candidatus Zixiibacteriota bacterium
TATGACAATAATGATTTTGCCGGGGCCCTTGATGCCTATCGGAAATATCTTGTATTATCCCCGGCTGATGCGGAAATCTTGAATGATACCGCCAATTGCCATTTCCAGCTTCAGGATTATCAAAACGCGGAGGAGATATATCATAAGGCCCTCTTGGCCAATGAAAATTTGAATATAATATATAGAAACCTGGGTTTGACAAAACTCCATCTGGGTAAACCCAAAGAGGCTCTGGTACTGCTTGAAAAATATATCGAGATTGCCCCGGAAGATACCGATATTGAACTTGCCGTTGGCACCATCTATTTTCAAATGGCAAAATATGCAGAAGCAATTTTGCACCTTGAAAAGTATCTGTCGGCTCAGCCTAAAAGTATAGAAGGACTATTTGATATCTCAGAATGTTATTATCATCTTGGTTATTCTGAATCGGCGGTTATTGGATATAATCAGATCTTGCGTCTAAATCCGGATTATCAACCGGCCCAAAAACGGCTGGAAGAAATAAAGACTGCTTCCGTTCCGGCCTAACCCATTGCCGGCCATAACAAATATTATCAATTATTAATAATGCGAAGGATATTAAGTTTTTAGGAAATAATGCCGATTATAAAATCAAATAAAAGAATGCCTTCATTTGGCGTTAACTTTAAGCATCAAAAGGGAGGTGCATAAGAAAAAATAAATTACTTATCTAGAATAGGAAAAAGAGACATTGGATGTGGCCCATACGCGGTCGATGGAGAAATTGTCCTCAGGTTACCGGATTAACCGCGCCGCTGATAACCCAGCCGGTCTGGTTATATCCGAGCAATTCCGTGCCCAGATAGCCGGTTTGAATCGCGCCATTGATAACTCGGAAGGGTCAGTCAATATGATTCAGACCGCTGAAGGTGCCATGACGGAACTTAACAGTCTTTTGATTTCAATGAGAGAATTGGCCATTCATGCCGCCAACGAAGGATTTAACGATGCCAACCAGCTGGCTGCTGACCAGGCCGAAATTAACAATGCTATCAAGACCATTGACAGAATTTCTGCCAACACTCAGTTTGGAACCAAGAAACTTCTTGATGGCACCAAATCCAACACCGCGACGATTACCAGCTCAAATTCATCTTTGATAACCATCAAAGAGAGCAGTCTCTCAACCGGCTCGCATTCCATTTCGGCTACCAAGACAGCCGATTCGAGCGCGACTCTGAATACCACCTCGCTCGGTCTCTCGATTACTTCAGCGGTAACACCCTATAATCTATCTGAGGGTGTCCATACTATTAATGTGCTTCAGGCCTCAGCCGGCGCCACCAAAACCTCCGCTGCCATCGATCTGACCGATGCTTTTGGCAATGGTATTACCTTTGCGGCCGCCGCCACCGCTGCCCATATTGATTCAGCCGCATTTGCTTCACTAAGTGCGACCACAAGTAATGCTGGAACCTATACAGTGGTTTTCAATTATCAGCAGAATGGCGAAGCGGTTACCGGTGACCAGACCCTCTCAATTACGGTAGCTGCCGCTGACACCGTGGGTAATGTCGTTGACGCGTGGAATACGGCCATTTCCAATAATACATCTTTAAACGGCAAGATTGAAGCTGCTACTATTGCCGCTGATCAGATTACTTTTAAAGCCGTTAATGTCGGTGCCCAGTATTCATTGGAGGTGAGCAGCAACTCGACAACTGACGCTATTGATGCATTGTTCACTGTTGCCGCCGCCGATTTACGTGGTTCATCGGACAATGCTCTTCTTTTCACTCTGACGGATGCCGCCAATCCAACCGGAACTCTGGCGACAGTCACTATAATTGCCGCCACATATACCTCTATGGCGGATCTTATTGAAGAGCTTAATAATCAGCTTGAGACCGAGTTTGGCCAGGTTGCTGCCGGTGTGAATAATTTAGCAGCTTCATTAGTTGGAACTGATAAGATTAAATTCACCATCGCTGATGAAGGTAGCGACTATAG
>JAPLUS010000168.1 GCA_026397495.1 Candidatus Zixiibacteriota bacterium
TTTATAATTTTTATTTTGGCTGGGATAAAAAATAAGTTCAATCGGCATTTCAAAATAATCAGAGATAGCACGCGCCAAATCAATCGAGGGCTTGCATTTTCCCCGTTCCAATGAGATTAAAGATTGCCGAGAAATTCCGAATTCCTGGGCAAGTTCTTCTTGGGTGAAATCGAACATTTCTCTTAATGTTTTTAGTCTTGAGTCCATAGTATATATTTTTCAATTATAATGTAAAGCACGCTTTACATTTTGTCAAGGGCCACCACAGCAAGATAAACTTCATAGCACGTCAGCCCCTTGACCCACGTTTTATCATAATTTGTTAGCAAGTAAAATTTTCCGAACATCCGGGTCAAGCCCAATTCAAAAAAATAGTCCCGCCTGGGTAATTGAACCCCAATACGGGTTCTCGCGAATGATCGCGTCAAGAAGTCGTTCTGCTATCGAACCGTGCTTGAGGTTGGGTAGCGCGGCCACCTTCTGGAGCTGCGCTATGGCGCGCTCGATACACTGCTCCAGACTGCCAGAGAGTACGATCGCCGCGATGCCCTGCAGGTGGTCTTGATGATCCCACGCCACCGGCCTGGCTTCGACGAATCGGATGGTCTGAGATAGAAGCGGCGTGAAGTTGCCGGCAGATAGGTCCTCTTCCCAGTCGGTGATGTCGTCGAGCAGCTGCATGCCGGTTGCTAACCACTCGATGGGAACAAGGAGTTCGCCGGACACTTCCTGACCGTCAGCGATCAGGATACAGGTCGCACACAGCTTGAGGAGTGCCACTTTCCGTCCGAGATGGTCGATGTCCTTCTCGGTGTAGGACGTAACCCGCGCCCGACGCTGAAACTCGACGAGCACCGCCTGCGCTGCTTCGGCGAAGAATCCGTCGAAGAGCAGGCTCGCGTTGCCAGAGACGGGCATAGCTCGGTAGATCCCCGATTGACCTCGCTGCAGAAGCAGCATCGAGGTCACCAGAACTTCAGCGTTAGTGGCAGGGTTCTGGCCATCGATGCCGTCATCTGCCAGTACAGTCGCGGTGTAGATGTCCATCCACGGACCGACGAAGCCCAAGAACGAGTCTTCGCGGGCATTGAACATCCCGGTGAGCAGGTGCGGGGCAACCTCACCGAGCATTGGCTTGCCCAGCGCTCGGTCGATCCTCGCCTGAAATCCACGTTCGACTGGATCACGCACGACGGGGTCAAGGCCTTTGAGACCACCACGGAATGCATCACGGCAGTCGGTGACAGCTGCCGTTAGTTCCTGCAAAACTGCCGCGCTTGCAGACATGGCTATGCCTCCTTAGGGTGTACTGTTCGAGATGAGCCACTAATATTTTACCATAACTAATAGATATTCAAATAAAAAAATGGGCGTAAATGGATTCGAACCATTGACCTCGTCATTATCAGTGACGCGCTCTAACCAACTGAGCTATACGCCCATATCTTCATCAATTTTAGCAAAAAAAGCTATTTTTGCAATCCTAATGATAAGTTTGTCCCTCTTTAAAAGTATCTCTTGCCAACAACACTTTTTTCATTATCTCTGTGATAATTAAACCGATAATGATAAAGATTACGATCTGGGGTAAATAAATCAGGTTATAAGGAACTAAATGAAACCAATGATTTAATGGCGAAACAAAAGGCAAGATAAGAATTGCCAAAATAATTGAAAGAAAAAACATCATTTGCTTTGAATTGATCATTTTTGCTTTCCAAAAAAATTGGTTTGTCCGCAAAGAAAATATCAGCATAAATTCAAATAAAATAACCTCCACCAGCCAAAGGGTGCGAAATAGATCTACGGGCAGATGGATATAGAGCCTATAAAAAACTAACTGGGTCAGAAGCAAAACCAAGCCAAGAATGGCTGAATTTATGGCCAATTTTTTGATATTTTGCTTGACTGGTCTGCTCTCCTCTTCCGGGCTTATCCTATCGCCGACTAGACTTATCATCGGCACATCAGTCATAATGTTTTCCAATAACACTTGGGTCGGTAGAAGGGGAAGAATAGGAGAAATAATTGAAATAATCCCGATGGCATAAAGACCGCCGAAATTACCGGTTAATGTAATTAGTATATACTTTGAAATATTGCTGATTATTTGCCTGCCTAATTTTATGCTCTCAATAATCACCACCAAATCAGGTTTGGTAAGAATAATATCGGCCGCTTCTTTGGCGATATCTGATGCTTCCTTTACAACCATGCCCGCATCGGCTACCTTGAGTGATGGGGCATCATTTATCCCTTCGCCTAAAAACATTAGAGAATTTTTTTTGGCTAATGTTTTTATTATTTGATATTTATCCTTTGGATCAACGCGAGCGAATATTTTTGTGCTTGAAAACAGGGCCTCCCTTTCAGATTTGCCTATCTTTAACATCTCATACCCAGTAAGTACTTCATTTCTTTCAGTTTTTAATCCAACATTATTAGCCACTGCAAGAGCGATTTCCGGCGCATCACCGGTGATAATTTTTATCTCTAAACCCATTTCATATGCCATCTCCAGGGCCCTTGGGGCAGTCTCTTTTATCGGATCTTCAAAAATCAATAAACCCAAATATTCCAAATCGAAAATATCTTTATGGCTGTATTCTTGTTTGTATTCTAAAGTTTTTCTGGCTACTGCCAAGACTCTAAAGCCTTCTGCTCCCAGCTTTGAAGTTTGGTTCAATATCATATCCGCTTCTTTTTT
>JAPLUS010000463.1 GCA_026397495.1 Candidatus Zixiibacteriota bacterium
TTATCGTGAGCATTATTTTATGAAAGAAGAAAGAAACTTTCTTGTCCCAGAATTCAAAAAATTGCTCAAGAATGTTGAGAAGTATTATATGAAAAAAGGGGCAAAGATAAACCACCTCGATTGTTTGTCTGTCGATTTTGATAACTGGCATTTTAATTTTAGACCCTCAAATAACCCCGAACCAGTTTATAGATTAAATCTCGAAGCCAAAGATCTAAAAACTCTGGAAAAAGAAGATAAAGAGCTAATAAAAATAATCAGCGATAATTCAGGGACTCCAGTTGAATAATTTAAATTAATCCGGCTGCTTTTTTGGCTTTCTCTAATGTCTCGCGAGAAATTATTTCTGCTTTTTCTAAACCTTCAAAAATAGTTTTCTTATATAGTTCTTCGTCTTTTTCTAACTCAATTTTTTTCTCCCTAATTGGGCCAATTTTTTTGATAATTACCTCGGCCAGTGAATTTTTGAAATCAGCATAACCCTTGCCTTCGAATTTGGCGACAATTTGTTCGATTGGCTCGCCCGAATAGGCAGAATAAATGCGCAGAAGATTAGAGATGGCCGGCTTATCTTCAACGTATTCGATCTCTTTGCCCGAATCCGTCACCGCACTCATTATTTTTTTCATAATAACGTCGTCAGCATCAGAAAGATTAATTCTGGAACGGTCTTCACCTGTTTTTGACATTTTTTTCGTCGGATCGGTTAAGCTCATAATGCGCGCTGTTTCTTTAACTAATTTAACCTCTGGAATTTTGAAAACTTCGCCATAGCGATGATTAAATCTTTTAGCGATATCCGCCGCAATTTCCACATGCTGTTTTTGATCTTCCCCCACTGGGACAACATCAGTCTGATAAATCAGGATATCCGCCGCCATTAAGACTGGGTAATTAAAAAGTCCGGCCGAAATTACTTTTTCTTTCTGCGACTTGTCCTTGAATTGGGTCATGCGTTGTAATTCGGACACGGTGGTGATGGTATCTAATATCCAGGCCAACTCGGTATGATTTGAGTTTTGAGATTGGATAAATAAAGTGCATTTTTGCGGATCAATGCCCGACGCCAAATAAAAAAGCATGTGGTCTTTAACCTTTTGCTGGAAAGTTTTGGGGTCGTATTCGGTGGTGATAGCATGATAATCAGCAATGGCAAAAATACAGTCGTATTCATCCTGCATTTCTACCCATTGTTTAATGGCTCCCAAGTAATTGCCTAATTGTAATTCGCCCGAGGGACGAACGGCCGAAAAAACTCTTTTCATAGAACTAATTTATCATATTTAATCAGCTTCTTCAATAAAAAATCCCTGAGGAGGTCAGACGCGTCGTCGCGTTTGACCCCCACAGGGGTGTGTCTAGACGGCAATGGCTAAGGACACGGTGT
Organism: Candidatus Zixiibacteriota bacterium; assembly: GCA_026397495.1. Classification (GTDB taxonomy): domain Bacteria; phylum Zixibacteria; class MSB-5A5; order GN15; family PGXB01; genus JAPLUS01. The sequence continues at coordinate 1,388 of JAPLUS010000463.1, forward strand.
CCTCGCACCAACGTCTCAGGTTCTGGAAGAAGTACAACCAGAGTCCGACCCTGAGGCCGCGCAGTTCGATTGGTAACCATGGCGCTTGCCATAGCAGGAAGCCTCTTTCGGGGTGAGGCATGCCGATGGTATGACGGCCGGTGGGGTCGCAGACAAAGGCGATGCCATGGGGGCTTCCATTCGGGTTCCAGGGGTAGATCTCGGTGGGGGCGCCGTATGGGTCGACGTAGCGGCCAGGCGCTAGTCCTTGGGTGAGGATGAACTGCATATCCTCTTCCCTTGGGACAAAGAACCGGCCCTCGCCATGCGCCACGTGAACACCGAGGATCGACCCCACCATGCCAGCGAAGGCGA
>JAPLUS010000077.1 GCA_026397495.1 Candidatus Zixiibacteriota bacterium
TGGCCGGGCAATGTCCGACAATTACGCAATTTTGTCGCCCGCATTGGGGCCTTGCATCCGACCGGAGAGATATCGGCTAAGGAGGTCGAGCAGTTTATTGTCGAGCAAGGTATTATCAATAAGCATTTGCCGGTCACGACCGGGCGGACACCGGAGGATGCCGGTCACGAACTGATTTAACGTGCCCTTCTTTCCCTGGGGAGTGAAATTAAGGGACTCAAGGATTTAATAATTTCCCATCTTCCGTCAAGAGACGAGTCTGAGTCTCCGGTTAATACCGGTGGTTCAATGCGAGTTATGGAAAAGGAATTGATAGAATCAGCTTTAAAAGATGCCGACGGAAACCGCAAGCTGGCCGCCCGCAAACTCGGTATTGGCGAACGAACATTATATCGAAAATTGAAAAAATATAATCTCAGTTGACTCGATTTTACCACATACTTATTATTACTATTATTTTGGTCATGGTTTGTCCCCTTCAGACTGAGGCTCATCTCATTTCCAATACATCTTATCCCTCAGAGGAAGAACTCTTTGAGGCCTATCTGCAGGGGGATATTGACTATCAGACCTATTTGAATCTGGTAGAGATATTTGAGGCAGGCCTTGATAGCTCCGATCAGTATCTTCTGAATGAAATCCCCGGAATTAGTTATCTGGGCGACGTTTATATTGAAGATTATTTGGGGCGAGGGAAGGGGCTATCGGATTTGCCCGGCGGCAAGATGAAAAATATCGGTGTCTCCGGCTCAATAAAAATAAGAAGGTATCAGGAAATTTCCGAAGGAGGCCTCGGTAAAAACCGGTACCGCTTCAAATCTTCGACCATATCAAACTGGTCCTGGGATGTTCTTGTGGGTGAGGATGAGGACGGACGGAGAGAATGGACCAAACGGTTAATGCAATATAAAAGCCGCAGGGGTTGGTTGCGAAAACTGGTTATCGGCAATTTTACCGCTCATTATGGATTGGGTCTGACCGTTGGCTATCGGGGGAAATTACTTCACAAGGCAACTCTGCCGATTGGTGATTCACCGCTTTTTCCCGATTTCGGAGGTTTCAACGGGTTGTCCGGTGAGATAGCGCAAGGCCATACCGGATTGGAGTGGTTTCTGCACTATGATCAGGATGGGCAATATAGATTCCGTACAGCAGCGCTGAATTTGAAAACGGGGTATAAAAAATGGAAAGGAGAAGGAATATTCTTGGGCTCCGTTATTCAGAATAGAAATACAAAACAGGATTACAAATATTATCAAGGGAGTGTCTATTTTCAATATCGGGATAGCGCTTTTCATTCTGAGATGGAAATGGCCTTTCCCCAAAATACCGCGGCCATCATCCCGGCGATAGTCATGGAATCGGAATATAGGACAGAGCCAATTAAACTGGGGTTTTATGGCTGGCATTATGACCGGGATTTCAAAAATCTTACCGGTGGAGGCCGATCCGGGTATTATTATAATACGGTATCTATTGATACCATTGACTTCAGTTTTTCTGACCGACGCAATGGACAGCAGGGGTTTCTGGTCAGAGCGATAGCTTCCTTGACCAATAATGTTGAATATCAAATTGCCTATTCTCCTTACGGTGAAAATCGATATGAAAGAGCGGCCCGTATGTCGATGTCCCTTGAGGCGCCGCTTTCATCAGTTTCCAGAGGAAAACTTGACTATAAATACAAGGAGGAAAATAAGCCCGATGGGGTGGTATCGGGAAATGAACTGCGGGCTGAATATCGGTTAAATTTAAAAGAATTATTCCTGCGGAGTTATCTTGGTTATGAAGTTGATCGCTATGGGAAAAATTACCTGTCATATTTTATAAAAGGGAAAATATTCATTATTAAACCGATGGCCATTGAAGTCTGGCTTAATTTTGATAAAATAAATATTAAGAATAAAATTTTGGATTATTTCTACGGATATATTCGTGAAGATATTAACCCTCTGGATAATTTTAAAATTGGTTTAAAGTATTCGTATCGTTATAATCGCAATAATTTGGACCACGGGCAATCAGCTCTACTCATTGAAACAGAGGTAAGATGGTAGGAATTATTCGCCGGCTTATATGTTTCCAGTCATCTATTTTAATTCTTTTTATGGCCTTATCAGCGCGTTCCTCTATTGTATACGGAAGTTCGTCCCTTGTCATATCCGAATTTTTGGCCGACCCTGAAACGCCCCTCAAAACGGAATGGGTTGAACTAAAGAATTGCGGTGATGAGCCTATCGATCTTCAAGGGTGGCAATTGGGGGATGCCCTAACGAGGCACTTAATCACCAATTCGGAAGTGATTGTCAATGGCGGCGACTATTTGGTATTGGCGGCCGATACCGCCGCCTTTATTTTATTCTATGGCCGACCCAATTACCAATTTCTCCAACTGTCGGGATGGTCGATATTAAATAACGACGGTGACCTAATCCGTCTGGAAGATAATTCCGGACTGATAATCGATAGTTTTCGCTATAGTTATACCTATGATAATAATCTTACCTGGGCTCGAGGCGAAGAACCGGGGAAAACCGACCGCTGGGGTCGTTCTATTGCCGTCGGCGGAACGCCGGGATATCCCAACCAAGTCTATTATCAAGCATCTGCATCGTCCATCAAAGTGAAAGCCGAACCGAACCCGTTTTCACCCCGAAAGGATGGCCGGATGTCAATTTCCTTTTCTCTCCCTGCGGGCGATAAGGCGGCCATCAAAATCTATGATTTAGAGGGAAGAATTGTAAAATCATTACTAGAAATCCCAATCGCCATGGATGGCACGGTTTTCTGGAATGGCACTTCCGATGCCGGTCGCCGTCTGCCGGTGGGAATTTATATACTATACCTTGAGGTGTATAACTGCGAGCATTACAAACAGACTATTGTCATCGCACCATGAAGATTAAGCACTTATTTGTTATTTTCTTTTTTCTCATGGGGCCGATTCTGGCTTATGATATCGACGCCGGACGGAGAATCGGTATGGGCGGCACGGTCATACTTTCATCCCCGATGGGAGATCTGACGGCGGAAATGGGATTTGAACGGCGCTTTGATTTATCGGAACTTGACCGCTACTACGCCATTATTGGATATAGATACAAAAATGTAACGGGAGCGATTGGCTTCTCCCAATTTGGGGAGAGTAATTATTATACCGAGAAACTGCTGAAAGCAACGGCGGCGATAAGACTGAGAATGTTCACAGGGGGACTATTGGTTGGCTGTAAAATGATAGATATTGGCAATGGCTATGGTTCTTTCCGAGCCGGTTCGGTCGGATTAATGGGTGGTATGGACTGCCGGAAATTGCATCTGGGTTTTGTCGCCGATAATATCAATCAGCCAAAGCTCGCTGACAATGCCGAGCCGGATAAAGCGGTCTTTAGTTTATATGGGGAGATAGAAGGGCCATCGATTTATTCAATTACCTGTCGAGCTGAATTTCGGGAATTTGAAAAACCGGCTATGTCGATTGGTCAATATATCCGGCTGATTGGGAAAAACGCCATTTTCTGGGGTATTACCGGTAATCCGATGACCTATGGGGGCGGAATCGAAATGTGCAAAAGTGGGCTTATAATAAACTATGCCGTTTCTTATCATCCGGTCCTTGGACTAAGGCATAATATTTCACTGGGTTTTGGCCGCCCGAATTGATATATCTAAAGGAATAGAATATGAACTTTATCTCTCCGGAAGAAAGAATAAGACGCTATGAAGGGCAGGTCTTGGCTCCCTATGCCGCCTTGGCGTCAAAAAGCCGGGGACGGCAGTATCCTCAAAAGGAGCATCCCTTACGATCAGCCTACCAGCGCGATCGGGATAGGGTAATCCATTCAGCCGCCTTCCGGCGGATGGAATACAAAACGCAGGTCTTTATTAATTATGAGGGCGATCATTATCGTACCCGGTTGACCCATACCATCGAAGTAGCCCAAATAAGCAGGACTATTGCCCGGGCGCTGGGGCTAAATGAAGATTTGTCAGAAGCCATCGCCCTGGTGCATGACCTGGGGCATACTCCTTTCGGCCATTCCGGCGAGGAGATTCTGAATGAATTGATGGTTGAATTTGGCGGATTCAATCACAATCGGCAATCGTTGAGAGTGGTTGATATTTTGGAAAGAAGGTA
>JAPLUS010000212.1 GCA_026397495.1 Candidatus Zixiibacteriota bacterium
ATATTGGTGAAAAAATCGGCTGCGGTGCATATCTATTCAAATTGAGCCGGATTAAGGTGGGAGATTTTACCTTGCAAGAAGCCCTTACCCCAAATGAGATCAAATATTATTGTCAGGCCGGCACATTGAAGCGGTACCTTAAGTCCATAGAAATGATCGTCGCCTTTCCTAGTATTCAAGTGAGCGAGGAATTTGCCCCTCTGATTCTGGTTGGTCGTCAACCCCGGATGAAAGATATTACTGCCATATCAGGTGATTTTGCTCGTAATGACCATATCAGTCTTATCGATCAGACGGGAAAGATTATGGCTATAGGAAAAGCCGGCCTGGATTCTTCAGACTTTAGGAATTCTAATGGTCAGGCTGTTCTTACTTATGTCAGGGTACTAAATTGAGTCTGGAAATAATTAAAGAATCTGATATTCCAAGTCAGTGCCAACGGGGAGTGGTTGCCACAGTCGGCACTTTCGACGGTCTTCATAGAGGGCACCAGGCTATTCTTACAGAACTGAAGAGAGCTTCAAAAAAAGAGCAAATGACAGCGCTGGCGGTAACTTTTGAGCCACACCCCCGGACTCTGGTTACGCCGGAAACTCCCCCCCTCCTTTTGACGGTTTGGGAGGAAAAACTCAAACTTTTCAAAGAGTATATGGACGGAAAACTGCTGGTTTTGGAATTTAATTGTGAATTAATGAATATGACGGCCGAAGAATTCATCAAAATATATTTGGTTGAAAGGATGCACCTTAGACAATTAATTGTCGGCTACGATCATGCCTTTGGCAAGAACCGCTCCGGCACCATCAACAGCCTAATGAAGCTTAGTCACCAATATTCATTTGACCTGGAAGTGGTTAATCCGGTTATTGTCGAGGGAACACCAATTTCATCTTCTCGAATTCGCCATTTGGTGTTCGATCAAAAATATCCTCAGGCTCTTGATATGCTGGGGCACCCTTATCCTATTTACGGTCGAGTAATAAAGGGGATTGGACTGGGCAAAAAGCTCGGTTTCCCGACAGCCAATCTTCAGATCAACCCGCGCAAACTTCTGCCGCCGGAGGGCGTCTATTCATGCCGTCTGGATTTGGGGGATAAAATATATAGCGGGATGATGTTCATTGGAATAAATCATTTCAATCCTGGAACTGATGTTTCCGTCGAAGTTAATATATTTGACCTCGACGAGGATCTCTATGACCGGGAAGTATTTTGTTATCCTGAAGTATTCATAAGAGAAAACCGTATCTACAAAGAGCCCGATAAGCTTATAAGACAAATAATAATGGATAAAGAGAATGTAATAAAAATAATAAATAGAGGAGAAAGCAAGAATGTCTATTGACAGAGAACAAAAAGCTGACCTTGTCAAGGCCCACCAGCTGCATTCCAAGGACACCGGCTCACCGGAGGTTCAGATTGCTATTTTGACCGAAGAGATAAATGCTCTTGGCGGTCATCTGCAGGGGCATCCCAAGGATTTTCACAGTCGGCATGGCCTTTTGCAAAAGGTCGGGCAAAGGCGACGTTTACTAGACTATCTGATGGACCGCGATATTGAAAGCTACCGTCATATTATAGATCAACTAAGCATTAGACGATAACGTAGGAGCAAAGATAAGATGATACATAATGTAGAATTGGAATTGTGTGGAAAAAAACTACTCATTGAAACAGGCAAAATCGCCTTACAGGCGAATGGTGCGGTGACAGTCCGCATGGGCGATACAGTATTACTGGCCGCCGTATGCGCCGCTGATAAGCCTACGGAAGGCCAGGACTTTTTCCCCCTAAGCGTGGATTATCGTGAAAAAACTTATGCCGCGGGCAAGATTCCCGGTGGATTTTTCAAACGCGAGGGAAGGCCTTCGGAGAAAGAGATTCTTTCCTGCCGCATTATCGATCGGCCAATCCGGCCGCTGTTTCCTGAAGGATATTTTAATGAGATACAATGTCACAATATAGTTCTTTCTGCGGATCAACAGAATGATGCGGATATACTGGGTATTATTGGCACCTCGGCCGCATTGGCCATATCTGATATCCCCCTGGTAGCTGTGATTGCGGCCGTGCGTGTCGGTCGCATTGATGGAAAACTAATAGTGAATCCGACCTTTTCGGAGCTTGGAACATCAGATATGAACTTAACGGTAGTCGGTTCGAAGGATAATATAACGATGGTTGAAGGAGGCGGTCGCGAAATATCTGAAAGCGATATGCTGGAGGCCCTGTCATTTGGTCATGAATATATAAAGTTAATTGTTGCCAAAATTGTGGAACTGGTAAATTTGACCGGCAAGCCAAA
>JAPLUS010000125.1 GCA_026397495.1 Candidatus Zixiibacteriota bacterium
ATGCCGCTGATTTCAACATAGGCGGCCAGCATAATGATATTAATCACTTTAGGATTACCAAGGCTCATGGCAATTTCGTTGGCGGGTACTAAATATTCTGTAATATCGGTACGTCCGGAAACCGAATCGATAAGAGAGCTGTTTATAAGAAGCAATCCACCCGGACTAACCAATTTGCCGAACTTCTCTAATGACGGCTTATTAAAAACACAAGCTGATTGCGGATTGGTGATGATGGGAGAGCCTATTCTCTGCTCGGAGACAACAACGGTACAATAAGCCGTTCCGCCACGCATTTCCGGGCCATAAGAGGGGATCCAAACCACTTGTTTCCCTTCGGCCATACCGGCGTAGGCAAGAAGTTGTCCTGCCAACATAATTCCCTGCCCGCCAAACCCGGCCAATGTTACTTCCTGCTGTCTCATTTTTTCTCGACTTCGTCCTCCGGGGTCTTAAAAGTCCCCAGCGGGTAATACGGCCTCATATTCTTTTCCAGCCATTCCAAGGATACCGTCGGTGACAGGCCCCAATTGGTTGGGCAGGTAGAAAGAACCTCGACTAAGGAGAAGCATTTGTTTGCTATCTGATAGCTGAAAGCTCTCTTGATTTTCCTTTTGGCATCGATGATATACATTGGGTCATGCACTGCCGCCCGGGCGATATAGGCCGGGGTTCGAAGACTCGATAACAACTCGGCCATCCGTATAGGATAACCGGCCGTTGTTACATCGCGTCCCAGAGGGCTGGTGGTTGTCTTCTGGCCGGGCAGGGTTGTCGGAGCCATTTGACCGCCGGTCATTCCATAGATGGCATTATTGACAAATATAACCGTAAATTTCTCGCCACGATTAGCCGCATGGATAATCTCTCCCATGCCAATCGAGGCCAGATCGCCGTCACCCTGATAGGTGAAAACAATCATGTCCGGGCGAAGTCGCTTAAAGCCGGTGGCCATGGCCGGCGCTCGCCCGTGAGCGGCCTCCATAAAATCAACATTAAAGTAATTATAGGCCAAAACCGAACAGCCGACCGGCGCCACTCCGGCGGTTCGCTCGCGTATTCCCAGTTCATCAATAGTTTCCGCCACCAGTCGGTGAATAATACCATGGGTACAACCGGGGCAATAATGGGTGATGTTGTCACTCAGCGCTTTTGGTCGAGAAAGAATTATATCTACATCTTGTGCCATAATTTACCTGCTTTACTTCGGGCGATTTATTCTCTTATTTCCCCAATCCCAATTGCTTCTTAACGGCAGCTTTAACTTCATCGGGTGATGGTACAATGCCGCCGGTTCGTCCATAAAACCCAAGCGGCTTCTGGCCGACAATACAGCGCTCGATATCTTCAATCATTTGGCCGACACTCATCTCTACCGTTAGGAGAGCCTTAATATTGGGTTTAATAACTTCACGATAGATTTCCTTTTGGGGAAAGGGGAAAAGCGAAATAGGGCGGAAAAGGCCAACCCCTATTCCCTCTTCTTCCAATTCATCAATGGCCGTCTGGCAAATGCGAGCCATAGTACCATAAGCGAATATAAGAAGCTTATTCTTATCATTCACTTTATATAGTTCATAGCGAACTTCATCGGCTTTGATGATCTCATACTTCTTGGCAAGCTCAAGACTATTTTTCTCTAAAGCAATCGGATCAAGAAAGAGAGATTTAATTACAACCGGCTTCCGGCCCACAGCTCCGGTCAAGGCCCATTCTTTGGGCGACGGCGGCGTTTGATACTGCTCCGGGAATTCTACCGATTCCATCATTTGACCGATCATTCCATCACCAATGAGCATCACCGGAGTGCGGTATTTATCGGCTAAATCAAAGGCCAAAATCATCAGATCAACCGCTTCCTGAACTGATGATGGCGCCAAAACTATAATGTGATAATCTCCATGACCGCCTCCCTTGGTCGCCTGAAAATAATCCGATTGCGCCGGCAGAATTCCGCCAAGACCCGGGCCGCCTCTCATAATATTCACCAATACCACCGGCAGATGAGCTCCCGCCATATAAGAGAGAGCTTCCTGCATCAAGCTGATACCGGGACTGGAAGAGGTTGTAAAAACCCTCTTCCCGGTTGAGGCGGCGCCAAAAAGCATATATCCGACCGCCACTTCACTTTCGGCTTGAACAAAAACGCCGCCTACTTCGGGGAGTCTTCGCGATAAGTATTCCGCCACCTCGCTCTGGGGAGTTATAGGATACGCAAAATAGTTAGTGGCGCCGGCGCAAATAGCGGCTTCTCCAATCGCCTCATTACCCTTCATCAATTTCTTAGCCATTTCCCGATTCCCCATCAATATTTAAAAAGGGTAAAATGTGTGCCATGCGCTTTTACTTCAATGGCGGCATCAGGACAGGTTATGGCACAAATGCGGCATCCTATACAGCGCGACGGTTCGTAGACGGTCGCGTAGAAATACCCCTTCTGATTTATCTCTTTCGACATCGAGATTATCTGCATCGGACAGGCATGAACGCATAATTCGCACCCTTTGCAATAGAGCTTATCTATGATAATTCCGGGCATTGATTATATTCCTTTAATCATTCGTCCGCTTTGTCATGCGCCTTACCTGCTCGTCCTTGCTCGACCGGCAAGCGGCAGGCGAGGCGATTCCTCTTTCCCAAGGCTTAAGCATCGAACGAACCAGCGGCAACACCGGACACTTAAACTGCAATAAATCCATCTTTTCCAGAATTTCCCTCTTGGCACTAAGAAATACGAGAGGAAGCTCCAAAATTTCAGCTACTGATGATGCCAGACGGTAGCCTTCAATAAGAATTTCCGGCGTGGTTTCGTCAATCATATGGCTATTGGCAATTATCCCCGTGAATTTCAATTGGGCTGTTATTTCAATCCGTGACATGGTCTTCAGACAATCGGCAACATCCGAGGTAAAAGGACGGCGGCTGTTCAGAACCATGAGTAATTCATATTTGTCGGAAACAAAAGCATCGGATAAGGTGCCCAGAGCCCGCGAGCCCTGAACATCCCCGCCCACATCAAGTATAAGCCGCCCCTCTCTTTTCTCAATAGCGCCGCGTATTTCGGGCAGAAGAATCGGCAGATCGGCGTAGAAATTTCCCCCACGAGGGGCAATAACCCGCACTCCCAATCCTTCCATTTCCGCAATGGCCTCACGGGAACGGAAATAGGGATTGACCAGATCCAGATCAGCAATTGCGATAGGGATTTTTTCCGATAAGGCAAGAAATCTGGTAAGATTAACGGCAACTTCCGTTTTGCCGCTGCCAAAACCGCCGACAATGGCCACGATACTGGTTAAAATTGAAGGGTATTTAAATCCAACCCCCAGATAATTCATATATATGCTTTCTGATATTATTAGGGTCGGTCCTATCATCACTTTTTGACACCATCATCCGGCATCAACCATAGTCAGACTTGTCTAAATTTTAATATGCCAATATCAAATAATCTACGGAATAAGTCAAGCGGTTATGTGAAATAAATCACGTGGACAAAAATGTCATCCAATGGTATTTTAAGAATTAAACTATTACCTCTTGGTTGTTGGTAGATAATCAGAATTAGAGAATCTAATCCTCTGCAGAAAGGGTATGACTATAGATAAGCCAATTAAAATAAAACCATTTCCCTCGCGAAATGGCCTCTCAAATATAGAGGAAAAATGCCGAAAATATGACAATGGGGATAGTTATATTTTCGATGGGCAAATTTATAGAGTAAATAATATCTATATACGGAGGTAGGTAATGAAAAAGTGGTTTTTGGTGATGCTTCTGATTCTGCCCTTAAATCTTGTGGGGCAAGGACTCAACGGGAAGATGCTGGGATTTTGGTTGGGCGGAGAATATTGCCGGATCGATTTCCAGAATCCCAATACTCCCGGGGATTGGGGATTTAGATCCAAGCCGGGAGCAGGTCTAAGCGTTCGTTTCCCGGTAAACGGTCCCGATCTTTGTGTTGACCTTGGTGGTTTTGCCAGTGGCCGCAATAGTTCCAAATACGAAGTAACGGCCAACTTGTTGAATTTCGTCAATAAAGATCTATATCTCTTTGGCGGCGGGAATTACACCTGGTGGAGTTTAACCGGAGATCAGAAAAGTGATCCCGGAATTGGCCTTCAGTTAGGGTTGGGAACCGCTCTCGGCAATAGTGAAAAAGATCATATCTTCATAGAAATGGGTGCCAAGCTAAATACTGGGAAGATAAAGAATTCCGATAATGGTTTTACTGCCATA
>JAPLUS010000025.1 GCA_026397495.1 Candidatus Zixiibacteriota bacterium
CAGGCCGGCGAAGTGGCGTCAAGAGATGCCTGTAATATTATTGGCTATTGCTTCTCAAGTCTGGCCGGGGAGCTTGCCGGTGATGCCGCTTTGGCTATTCCGGCCGCATTCCCGGCACAGGGCGATCTTTTGGTCAAGGCCATCCGACTGGCCAACCGCAATATTTATATTCATTCTCGCTCGCATAGTAATTTCTCCGGTATGGGGACAACTGTGGTTGGGGCCGTTCTGGAGAAGAATATCATCAATATTGCTCATGTTGGTGATAGTCGCGTATATCGCCTGACTGAGGCCGGTCTTGTGCCCTTGACTACGGACCACTCCTGGGTTTCCGAACTAATGCAGACCGGACAGTTTTCTGATATAGAAGCAGCTCAGATGGTCGGTAGGAATGTTATCACCCGTGCCCTTGGAGTTAACGAAAGAGTAGAAATAGATTACCGGGCCGACCGTATTAAAGCCGGTGAGATTTATATTTTTTGTACCGATGGCTTATCTGCTTATGCTGAGGATGAAGAAATCTTTGAAGCCGCCAAAGGTTGCAAAAGTGATGTCAATCTCATTGTTGATAATCTTATTCAGTTGGCCAATGACCGAGGCGGTCAAGATAATGTTACGATAATCGCTATCCGCATCGATAGCTTCGAAGAAAGCCCTGAGCTTCCTATCATAAAGCCGGTAACAATTTCAATTGAAGGGGATGATGCTCTCCTCAGGGAAAATCAAATTCTTGATACTCTGACCAAAGCCTGGGAGAAGACCCAGGATATTGTTACTGAAGAAGAAGGAAAAGGGAAAAAAGCTCCACTGATCCTAATTTTCTTTCTTTTTATTGTGGCCGCCGTCATATTAATATATTTCGCCACCCATCGGTAAAAAATGGTCCTTTTTGATTGACATTTCTTGACTATATCCAATATATTTGAATAATAGTTTTATTGAATGCGCCCATAGCTCAACTGGATAGAGCGTCTGGCTACGGACCAGAAGGTTGGGGGTTCAAGTCCTCCTGGGCGTGTTTTTTATTGCTAGTATGATTTTTATTTTCGATAATAAACTTTTAATTTTAGGCAATAATGGTTAATGGCTATTACTATTTTACACCTAATTTTGATCCCTATCTGAATATGGCGGTGGATGAATGGCTATTTGATTCAATCTGTCGCCACACCGTCCACTGCCGGGCCGCATTGAGACTTTATTCTTGGCTATTTCCGGCAATCACAATTGGCTATAATCAAGACTTTTCCGAAATTACAAGCAAAGAGTATCTCGATGAACAACTACCGGTTATCCGTAGAATTACCGGAGGGAGAGCCATCTATCATGAACCCTCAGAGATAACCTTTAGTTTATCAGCCGGTCTGGATATTTTCCCTGCCGAAGCAAGAACAATGTCATGTACGACGGGCTTGATTTCGGAATCGAAAGTTGAGCTCCTGTTTTAATTCTCTCTCCAAATATGAAATTGTTTCAAGTGGTGTCAAAATAGCGGGAGGGGCACAACGCCGGAGGGGAGCATATTTTATCTACCAAGGGTCCATAAAGATCAGTGGGGTAACGGGATGCCCGTCTCTTGGTCAGCTTCCCCGGAAAGCAATAGACGGATGGGATATAGAATCAAGGAATTTAATGAATGCTTTTGATTCCCTTTTTCCCAACATTTTTTCCAGGAAGCTTAATATTGAACTTTTTCGGAGACAGTTTGAAAGAGATGGCCAGGCAGAGTTAAGTCATTTATTGAAGGATTTGCAAAAAGCCCCTTTGATGAAGAGATAATTTTATTAAACATTACGAGGGTAATGGAAGTCTATAAAATAGAGCGGTAATAGACATTCTCGGCTGCTCTTGAAAAGGAAAAAATTGCTTGACTTGAAATGGGATTTTTGGGTATCTTATACGAATCTATGGAAGATTCTAAGGCCCTCAAAAACAGGAGACATCGGTCTATGGGTCGGCTAATGGAGAGTAACCGGGTAAATTTTTAAAATTTATGATTTTCCATGGACAGCAAGGCTAAGTCATGGTAGCTTTTTAGGGACAATATAAACAGAAATTGAAAATATATGAATTGCGGATATATGGAGGAGAGGAAGATGACTGGATTGGCCAAACGATTTCTAATTTGGATGGCGATTTTATTGATGCTCTTAATTTCGGTCTCATCAATTTTTGCCGGTTCCACAGGGAAAATAAAAGGGTTAATTACTGACAAAGATACGGGTGAACCGATTCCGGGTGCGTCTATACTGATTACCCAGACGAAGCAGGGGGCCATGACTGACCCCGACGGAAAATATTTGATTACGTTAGTTCCGCCAAGCGCGTATATTTTAAAGGTAACATCCATCTCCTATAGCTCAGTTGAAGTTTCAGAGGTTTTTGTCTCGACCGATCAGACCACGGAAGTCAATGTTAAGATGGAAAAGGCAGTCAAAGATCTTGGATTAGTAATTAGAGTTACGGCTGATAAGGATATTATTGAAAAGACAGTAACTTCCAGCGTAACTAAATTTAGTCGTGAGACTATTAGCGCTATGCCGGTTACAAAAGTTGATGAACTTTTGAAACAGGCCGCGGGTATAGTTACTACTTCTGCAGGGGAGATTATTATCCGGGGTGGCCGCGCCGGCGAAGTAGCCTATATTGTTGACGGTGTGAGTATTTCCGATCCCCTTGGCGGGTATGGTCCGGTGAATCTGGGGCTCTCTCTAACCTCCGGTTCTATTCAGGAAATAAGTATTATTAAAGATGGTTTTGACCCCGAATACGGTAACGCTCTATCCGGTATTGTCAAAATTACTACTCAAACTGGTTCCCCCGAAAAAACCAGAATGATGATGCAGTATATGACCGATGACTTTGGAAATTCCAAACTTAATAAATATTCACAGAATTATGATGACATCTATTTTACTATAGGCGGACCGGATCCCATTTTGAGAAGCAAAATACTTCCTGCTTTGAAACTCAATTTTCTAGAAGACAAAGAACTTACCTATTATTTCTTTGCCGAGATGAACAAGCAGGGAACCCCCTATAGCTACGATAAATACACGCCGCCAACGACGGCGATGAAGTACCGTTCTTTTAACTTGCTGGGCATAAGAATACCGGAACGGCAGTATAATGATTATAGCATCAATTCCAATATTATGATGAAACCGACAAATAGCATGAAGGTGATTCTATCCTATAAATCAAGTGTAACCCGCCAGACTGATTTCGATTGGCAATATCTGTATACGCCCAATACGGCCCCGGTTTATGAAACCAAATGGCAATCATATGCCATGGAACTAACTCATCAGATTTCCAAAAACATGCACTATTATTTAAGGGCTTCTTACTATAATCGTGATCTTCAAGGGAAACCGGGAGACCCCAATAATCCAGGGAAGGGATTAGATCCAGACCAATTCCTTCGCTATTATGAGTATGAAAAATATAATGATTATAATAAGAATGGCGTATATGACCCCGGCGAGCCAATAATCAATATAGTCGGTGATTCAATGGAAATCGGTTCAGAATCCGGTCAAAGCCTCTATGGTCCAAAATACACTACTGATGAGGACACCATTCTGATAGATGCTCAAATCGCCGGTCCATTTAGAACCAATTTTAGATTCAATGATGGTTCTCGGGGAACGAACTTAGAAGGCGAGCCATTTGCTGATATGAATGGCAATGGCCGATGGGATGCCGGCGACTGGCTATATGATACTGATGGCGATGGCATCTATGATCCCTCTCGACGCCAGGTCATTAACCAGCATACCCCGGAACCTTATATTGACGGCGATATTAATTTGGGTGAGCCATTTACCGATGCCAATCACAATGGTGTTTATGATTATGGGGTTGATGGATTTGTGGAGTCACAAGATCCCGCTACTAATCAGGATATTAATCGGAATTCCCGATATACGGGACCGAATGAGTTGTGGTCGCCGGGGATTCCTTTTATTGATCTCAATGGAAATGGGATATTTGACTACCCTAATGGCGGTCTTTATGAGTCTGGGGACCCTTATACTGATGTCAATGGGAATGGCCGGTATGATTATGGCGGTCAAACCAACTTTTTTGACATTGGGAATTATGAGAGTGGAGCCGTCTGGCATCATCGGCGTGTGCAACAGTATGTTCTTGAGGGACGGATTTACCGGCAATTGGGTGTCCATGAGCTCAAGGGGGGAGGGGAATTAATGAAGGAGTATATCTTGAAACAGGATATTCGCGGAATTGATCAAGTCTATAATGGCACCGATGATAATGGGATTTTCCCCGGTCTCGGCGAATTGAGAGATTTTTATAAATATGAACCCCTTAGCGGCAGCTTCTACCTGAGGGATAATCTTGAGTATGGTTCAATGATTGCCAGTCTGGGTTTTCGGTATGACTTTTTCATTCAAACCATGGGACTTGAGGAAGTTGCCAAAAGCGATGATCTTGGAAGCGGACTAATTAAAGGCGATCGAACCAGGTTCTCGCCTCGTCTCGGCTTCTCATATCCGATTTCGGATAAAGCCAAAATTCACTTCAATTATGGACATTTTTATCAATTGCCTGATTATTCATATATGTATGATAGGAATACCGCATCCGCTTCAGCCAATGATGTAGTCGGAAACTATAATTTGGATTATCAAAAAACCATTCAATATTCATTCGGTATTAAATATGCCATGTCGGCGGACTATTCAATAGATGTTTCGGGTTATTTTAAAGATGAATTCGATAAGATAAATTCCGCCAATGTCAAATTGGGCGGAGGGGGATTAACAGTTCAGCGGTACGAAAATCGCGACTATGGTCGGAGCCGTGGTTTTGAAATCGAGATAGATAAACGAGGTGGCCGTCTTATCAATGGTCAAGTCAACTATACCTATGCTTTTGCATATGGAAAGCAATCGCAAACCAGAAACACCTATTGGACTGATTTTGAACTCAGCCGTGAATCGCTTTCAGAGAAGCCGCTCGATAATGATATACGTCATTCTCTAAAATGCGGAATCCAATTGGTAATACCGGAGACTAAGAAGCCAAGACTCTTTGGATTGAGGATTCCGAATGGCTGGACTTTGGGGGTCCAGGGTACATTTGAAACCGGCAGACCCTTCACACCCGGATCAAAATATCCCAATCTTAGGCTGGCGGCCAATCAAGATGTTGATGGAAATTCATTGCGCGGTCCTTCGGCGTTAAATTTTGATGTTAAATTTGAAAAATATTTTAAAATGGTTTCTCTGAATTGGCGGTTTATCATCTCGGTAAAGAATCTTTTGGATAACAGAAATGCTCAGAGTATATTTACTAATACGGGACGAGCGGACACAAGACAAAGTGATAGCTATAATATCACCGGCGGCACTGATTATGACCGTAATCCCAAGAATTGGCAGTTAGGACGGCAGATCCAATTTGGAATGCAGGTTAGTCTATAAATGATAAATGTGAAGCTTTTAAGAGGAGACGGCATAAATGAGATTTTATAAACAATGTATCGGGGTAGTTTCGTTATTATTGCTCCTTTTCCCTGCTCTGCTTCTCGGGCAGGCTAAAGTGGGAACGGCTGGATTATGTTTCTTAAAACTGGGCGTATCAGCGCGGGCTATGGGTATGGCGGAAGCTTCTACTGCCGGCGTCAGCGATGCCTCCGCGATCTATTATAATCCCGCGGCACTGACCTATGTCAATGGCCGTGAAATAATGTTTACTCATATTGCTATGCCGGCCGATATCAATTATGAATTTTTGGGTCTGGCTTTCCCTGTAGAAGCTATTGGAGGGGTAATCGGTGTTGGAGCCTACTCTTTAAATACCGGGGATATTCTTTATACCGATTACTTTTATTACTCTGGCCTTGATAGTCTTAACAACGCTCAATACTTCACCGCCAGCGATATAGCGGTAGCGGTAAGTTATGGACGTTTTTTAACCGACAAATTTTCAATCGGCTTTACGGCCAAATTCATTCAGGAAAACCTGGAACTGCTATCTGCCTCGGGCTGGGCCGCTGATGTCGGCACTTGCTATAATTCAGGATTCAGAAATTTCAAGTTAGCTATGGCTATTACTAATTTTGGCCCGGATTTTAAATACATTGATAAGGCCGTTCCTCTTCCCATCAATTTCCGCTTTGGAGCTTCGATTGATTTATTGAAAACACGCGATCATCTGATTACCGTTGCCGCGGAGGGAGCCCATCCATCAGATAATTTGGAAAAATATAATGCCGGTATGGAGTATAGATTTCGGGAGAGATTTAGTCTCCGGGTCGGGGAGAGACTTCACTACGATTCTGATGGGTTGACGGCCGGCGCGGGCTTACGGGTGCCGATTGGCGGCAATATGGATTTATCGGTTGATTATGCCTACCAGGATTTTGGTATTTTGACAC
>JAPLUS010000196.1 GCA_026397495.1 Candidatus Zixiibacteriota bacterium
ATATCGATGTCGGCAGTTCGGGGGCTGAAACCGATTCCGGCCCAACCGGCCTACAATACCACTTTATCTGGGTAACTATCGACAGCACGGGGATTACCATAGCGCCGATTAAAAAGGGATCTGTTCTTTCTGCCGATGAGCTTTTAAGCTCAGAGCTGAAGTTAATTGACAAAATGAATAATTGGGGTGTTACTTTTGAAAAACCTCTCCCGATCGGCGGTAACCTTGCCCTTCTTGGCAATGAGACTAAAGTCAAATTACGCAATCTGAATTCCCAGTTGGCTCTAACCGATACCTTGCGCTGGGAAATTTCCCCCGGATGGTCAGTGGAACCGCCTCTCTATCCCCTTAATATTAAAGCGGGCGACTCGCTTTTGACCAAATTTACTTTTAAGCTTATTGGCAGTCCCTATCCGGCGCCGACTCTCTGGTTCCATTTTTCCTATGCTCAAGGGAAGCCTCCGGCGGTCGTTAAGACACCATTGGTCATTATCAGGGAAACTGATTGCTACCGAGCGGCTGTACCGCCGATTATAGATGGGGAATTATCAGAAGCGGTTTGGAAATCACCCAATACGCGGCTGTTTGCACCCGATGGAACCCCCGTGAGGGTTGATTCCACTTCCTTCTATTTTGCCTATGATGACAGTAATCTCTATCTGGGGGCCCTCTGTTATGAACCTAAAATGGATTCAATGACGGCGGCCGTAACCGACCGGGATGGTCCCATTTATATGGAAGATTGCGTTGGATATTTTTTCCAACCCGATCGGCATAAGGGCCTGGTTTATCAAATATATTTCAATCCCCTGGGCACACCCTTCGATCAAAAAATAGTTATCGATAGCAATAGCCGTGTTACTGCGGATCGCACCTGGAATGGCAATTACGAGGTAAAGACGACAAAAGGCGGCCATAGCTGGAGCCTTGAAGCCAGGATTCCGCTGTCGCAATTGGGGGCGGCGATGCCGCCGGGGTTTGAATGGGGCATTAATTTTCGCCGCAAACAACCGCGTGTGGCCTCAGCCGCCGATTGGCAGGTGCCGCTTGATGCCAACCCAAAGTTATTGGGGAGATTGGTTATAGAATAAGCAAAAAGAAAAATATTTAAGATTTTTTGTTGACTTGAATTTAAAACTTTTTATGTTAGGTGGAACCTTTTTTATAAAAAGTTCGTAAAATAAGGATTCAGGGAGTAACACTTTTACCGCAGTGGAGCAAAACAGAAAATATGAGCAATGTCTGCATCAAGTTTATTATTATGGTCGACGAGAGACTCTGCGGCGGGAGAGGCATGCCTGTTAACTAAGAGATTGGTTTTTAAATTTTCACCCGCCGCAACCAGATAGAGTTCGGCGGGTTTTTTTTGTTGCCCGATTCGAATCGATAAGAACTAATCTTAGAGAGACAGAGAAGACAATGATGACTGAAATAAATTTTGAAGATAAAGCGAAGGTGGGTGAGGTGGCCATAGGCTCGCGCGAGGCCTTCCTTAAATTGATTCCTCTTCTGCGCCCTTACCGCGGCAGTCTGATCTATTGCTTTATCCTCTTGGCGGCGGCGATGGGGTTATCGCTCTACTGGCCGGTTCTGCTAAAGCAAGCGTTGGACATAGATATCAAGAATGGCGATTTCAGGGGATTGATAATTACGGCTTCGCTCATCGGCCTTAGTCAGGGGATAACTCTGCTGCTACAGTATATCCAAAGGATCAGGCTTGAAATCGTAGGTCAAAGTGTGATGGTTGATTTAAAACGCCGATTGTTTCATCATATCTTAGCGCTGGACGTTGCTTTCTTTGATAAAAATCCGGTCGGGCGGCTGTTGGCGCGGGTTGAATCAGATACCGAATCACTGAGAATGCTGTTTACCAATACGGTCGTGCTTCTGATCGGCGACCTGTTCCTGACCGCCGGTGTCTTTGTCGTGATGTTCTATTATAGCTGGCGTCTGGCTTTGATACTGGCCACTTTAATACCGGCGATGCTTCTGTTGCTCTGGATTTATGAACGGATAACAACTCCGCATTTTCTCGACTTGCGAAAGACTATGGCCGAGGTAACCGCGACTCTGACCGAATTTCTTCAGGGAATGTCGATTATCCAGATTTTCCATCGCGGGGACTATGCGCGCGCGAAGTTATATGACGCCAATCGTTTGAAATTTCGGAACGATATTTATGTGCACTTGGGGACAACCTGGTTTTTTAATGTGGTTTTCCTTCTGCAATATGTGATGATCAGCATCGTCCTCTACTGCGGCATTAAATGGTCAGGTTCAGGGGATATTACGGTCGGAACCATCGGTATGTTTATCATACTGATCTGGCGGGCCTTTGACCCCATTTACCGAATCTCGGAACAGATGGCCAATGTTCAGAAAGCAGTGGCGGGCGCCAAGAGAATATTTGCCCTGTTGGCCAATAATGAAAAACTTCCCGATGCGCTTCATCCGGTGGAGTGGAAAAGGCTTAAAGAGGGTATCCGTTTCGATCACGTCTGGTTTTCCTATAAGAGTGATAACAGCTATGCTCTTCAGGATGTTACTTTCGAAATTCCGGCCGGTCGACGGGTGGCTCTGGCGGGTGTAACCGGCGGCGGAAAAACCACCGTTATCTCGCTTCTGCTGCGCTTTTATGATCCCCAGAAGGGAAAAATTACTGTGGATGGGATTGATATCCGCACTATCTCCAAGGAAGAACTGCGGCGGCGATTCGCTCTGGTTCTGCAGGACATATTTCTGTTCCCGGGTGATATTCGGGCCAATATTGCCCTCGAAGCGGAGGGAATAACCGAAGAACAGATAATGCGCGCGGCCGCAACCGTGGAAGCCGATCGCTTTGTCCGGCGATTACCGAAAGGGTATAGTACCGAGGTTTCTGAAAAAGGAGCCAATTTCAGCCGCGGAGAAAGGCAACTCTTATCTTTTGCACGAGCTTTAGTGGTTAATCCCGATCTCCTTATCCTCGATGAAGCCACCAGCTCGGTTGATCCGGAAACGGAACGAACCATACAAGAATCATTGCGGAAGCTGATGCAGGGGAGGACTTCACTGATTATTGCGCACCGCCTTTCAACGATATTGGATGCTGATCAGATTTTAGTTATCCGCCGCGGTGAAGTAATCGAGCGGGGAACACATACGGAACTGATTTTGCAGAATGGATATTACTCCAAATTGTTCCACCTTCAATTTAAAAATAGAAATGGAGTGATAGCCAATGTTAAATAAAATGCGATGGTTTTGGAGATATTATAAACATTATCCCTTGGTGCTTTTGGTGCTGATTGTCTTTACGCCGATTCAGAGAGCCTTTCAGGTCTATATACCAAAATTGATTGAATTCACGGTTGACTATGTAGAGTCCGGACAGGTTTCATCCAATTGGCTGGCCGAAGGGATTGTCAGAACCGGAAAAGATCTGGGTTTGACTCCTGCCGGCGCTTTTGCCTGGAGTCTCTTCCTTTTGGGATTGGTAGCCGTCTTGATATATGTCTTTGTTCAGTCGCACCGCGCCTGGATGAATCAGAAGCTGGAATGGCTGTTCCGACAAGATGCCTTCAACCGCGTCACTCTGAAAGGTCCCGACTTTTTCAATCGTTTCCGTACCGGCGATCTGGTAACGCGGCTGACCGATGATGTCGCTGAGAAACTCTCCTGGTTTGCCTGCTCGGGTATATTCAGGTTCTACGAGGCACTGGTTATGGTGATTTTCTCAATTATCATGATGGTCTCGATTAGTCCGGCGTTGACTCTTTGGTCGGTCGGCCCGCTGCCAATACTGGTTATCATCTTTTTCAAGAGCGCCACGCTTCTGGACCGAAGGTATGATCATCTGCAGAAGAAAATTTCCGGTTTTAATGATGTTATGGAGGCCTGCTTCTCGGGCATTCGAGTGGTCAAAGCTTATGTGCAGGAAAAGGCGCAGTCTCGTAAATTTGAAAAAGCGCTTCAAGACAGAAGAAAAGCCGAGATAGATACCATTAAGACTATGACGGTGGTCGATTCCCTGTATGGCTATCTTTGGCAATTCGCCATCATTGTCGTGATCATAAGCGGCGGATATCGTGCCATCCATGCCCATTTAACTCCGGGTGAGCTGGTGGCCTTTATATATTATGTAACCAGCTTGGTTTTCCCAATGTTTGATATCGGGCAATTCCTGGTGAAAGCGCGACAATCGGCGGTCTCGATTAACCGATTGATGGAGCTGGAAAATGTTCCCCCGATGGTAGAGGATGAAGGGACTATTCCGGCCAACGGCAATATCAAGGGGCATCTCCGTTTTCAGAATGTCAGTTTTTCTTTTCCTGATTCCGAACGGAAGATTATTGATGATGTTTCTATGGAGATGGAGTCAGGGAAGACGATTGCTATTGTGGGGAAAGTCGGGACCGGCAAGAGCTGGCTGGTGAATATGATCCCGCGTCTGGTTGACCCGACGGACGGCGTGATTACTCTCGATGGATACGATCTGCGTCAATTTAAAATTGAAGGCCTTCGCCGGAATATAGGCTATGTTCCGCAGGAGCCGGTTTTGTTTAGCGATACCATTCGCAATAATATTCTTTTTGGACGCGAAAATATACCGGAGGCGATAATGGAATGGGCGATTGAAGTGGCCCAATTGAAGGATGAGATCGCCCGGTTCCCGCAGGGGATGGCGACTCCCATTGGAACCCGGGGAATGTCGATTTCCGGCGGACAGAAACAACGTTTGGCGTTGGCTCGGGCGCTGATTGGCAAACCTAAGATATTAATTCTCGATGATTGCACGTCAGCCCTTGATTCCCGTACCGAGGCGGCCCTATGGGCGCGTCTCCACGAGGTTATGCCGGGGATGACCGCTATTTTGATTACGCATCGTCCCGATGCGCTCGAAAGAGCGGACATGATTTATGTTATGGAAGAGGGGAAAATTATTGAGGCAGGAACCCATAGCGACTTGATTGCGCAAGATGGGCGGTATGCTCAGATATACCGCCGCTATCGGCTTGAAGAACAGGTTAGCAATATTGGATAGCCGGTTTAAGAGTAGGCTTGTCAGTTGTGAGGAATTTTATATTGGCGATAAAGGGCGGATTATGTCTTAAAATGCCGGATACTATGACAAGGGTGTCTATCTATTTGACAACAACCAATTTCCCTTTACTATCCGAACCCTTTATAAACCAGAGATAAGTTCCCGGAGCTACCGGATAACCGTCTTCATTAGTACCGTCCCATTTGATATCTTGGCCGGAAAGATTATTCCACTGGCGAATGGTTGTTCCGGAAACCGACGTTAAGATAAGGCTGCCATTTGCTGGAATATCTGTAAAGGTGGCATGGGAGCCTTTTGTCCGATCAAAAGGATTTGGGTAGGGATGCACGCTTGGTTGAACCGTAAAATGGAATACCTCGCTATAAGGAAGCTCATTAGCCGAGGCCCGCCAGTAATACACCTTATTATCAGTTAATCTTATCGGAATCCGCCATACTGTGGAGACGCCCCCCTGTTGATTAATAGCCGGGGAGGTGGTGACACTGATAAAATGAGAATCGGCGGCAATTTGAAAATAATATATATTCTGACTGCTCGCATTGACATTTTTTACAGCCAAAGTTGGATGAGAAGAATGAATGCAGACACCGGAAACAGGACTGAGAAGGATAATTTGATCGTCGGCTGACAGAGGCATGGCCGCGGTGCTGGAAGCAACGTTTGACAATTCTGATTCATTCAAAGCATCATCGCGCGCCTTGAGGGCAACATAATACAATTGCCCTGGTCCTAGTCCGGACATAGTCATATTTTCGGTGAGTCCCGTGGAGAGGGGAGGGGAAGGAACGCTGGTGTAAACATTGGCTGAATTCCAATTGGCGTCTGTTATTGAATCTGTGGAATATTTCAAGGTATATGATGTCGCCGTTCCGCTGGTGCCATCATCGCCGGTGGCCGACCAGGAGAGAAATATTTCTCCGCTATCCGCTCCCTCGACCGCAGCCAGATCGCCGATACGGGCCGGCGGTATCTGATCTGTAGTAGACTTATTAACAACATTTGATAGACCCGACCAGTTGGGAACTTCATCGGCGGTCTTAATCGCAAAATAATAGAGAGTTCCATTTTGCAAACCGGTGACCGTGAATGTTTCTGCATTTCCCACTGATTTGGGGATCGGTTCGCCGGTAATCTGAGAGGCTGAGCTCCAGTTGAGTTCTGTTATAAGTGATGTGGAATAGCGAATATCGTATTGGGCTGCGGTTCCAGTTATACTATCATCGCCGGGAGCTGTCCAGGTAAGAACCACGGAAGTGGCTGTAGCCGTACCGGTGGTAAGGTTGGTAATAACGGCGGGCGGAGTAGTTTCGCTGGTAGTGGATTTATTAACAACATTTGATAGACCCGACCAGTTGGAAACCTCATCGGCGGCCTTGATGGCGAAGTAATAGGTTGTGTTTGGCTGTAATCCAATAACCGTAAAGGTTTCTGTACCTCCGGCTGATTTAGGCGTTGGTTCGCCGGTGGCCTGGGTTGCCAAATCCCAGTTGCCGTCGGTAATGCTCGACGTGGAATAGCGAATATCGTATTGGGCTGCGGTTCCAGTGATACTATCATCGCCGGGAGCGGTCCAAGTTAAGGCTACAGAATTAGGCGAAGCCATTACCGCTTTTAACCCCTGACCGGCTGCCGTTATGCCGGGTGAAAAGAAAATCGTAAAAGCACAAAGATAAAGAGCCGTAATTCCTATTAATTTCACCTGTTTTTTCCAATATTTGCAATTGGCCATAGTTTCTCCTCAATTACTTCGAATTAGAAAGCTGATAGCACTCTTTCTTGTCTCAAATTTCGTACCCGGAAAGAGATTAATTATAAGCCACCACGCCATAGAGGATTATCGGAGATTGATGGGTTTTTCTCAATACTCGAAAGGACTAATATCAGTGCAGGGTTAGCGCACTGTTAAATCTTTAGACAGAAAATGACTTTTAGGCCGCGGGAATATCGCTAAACAACTGACCGGATTTCAATTTTTCATCCCAAAGGCGACAGCCTTCTATTAAAATGGCTTCATTGGAGAGTTCGTTGTTGGGTTCGGGGAGGTTTTCGACTGCCATCGGTTCTATCACCCATGAACCATCAGTCCATGAAATTGCCTCATATACGGCATCAGCTCCAATTTTATCATTAAGGCGGGCAAAGATGATTCTCCCGCTGCTAAGGAACAGCTCCAGTTTATTCTCCGCCAAGGCGGTCAATTTAATTATTATTTTAACCGTTTTTAAACTTGGCCCAAGGGCTTGCAAAAGATCGATTAGATTCATATCGGCCAACTGTCCTTTGGCCCCGGAGCTTTCGGAAAGAGAATCGTTCATCTGTCTGGTTTTGGATTCCAACTGCGCCATAATCCTCCGCATCTTCATAATCAGGAAATCGGGATTGGCCCCAATGGAGATTACATCCTCGATTCCTTTTTCAAATATGGCGGCCGACACTGAAGTTGGTGAACCCTCAATCAGAAGGAAAGTGGGAATCTTCTTAATCTCAATACCCCGATTGGAAATATTCTCCACTCGGACGGCAATCTCGGACGGTTGGTCGTGCAGAAGAAGAATCAATATATCTGGTTGGCTCCGCTGGTAAAGCTCAACGAAGGAATCCAGCGAGCTTTCGGAGATAGTTCGGAAACCGTCATTTTTTAGGCGCAGTTCTATCGGCAGAAGCGTCTCCTGTCTATCGGAATAAATCATTACCTGTCCGATGCTGGCCGAGGTTTGCAGGTTCAGAATCTCTTCTTGAATCATTCTTATAAAAGCTTCGACCACCTCGGGCAAAAACAATCGCCCCACCTGATCCCGGAATTTCTTTTTGATAGTGTCAAATTTATCCAGCGAAAGCCTTTGAGTGATGGAAATATTGGCGCAGAAGAGGTCAATCGCCGTTAAAATATTTCCGCCGAGGACTTCAATTGGAAGTCGCTTGGTGTATTTACCGCTTACATCTTTATACATGGAGCGCAACATCTGGATGATTAGCGGCGAGTAACCGAGCGATTCCAGCAATTTGGCGGTTGATTCGATTGACCCTCGATAATCCATGGGATCATTTTCGCCATAGTAGAAACCGGCTAAGTCATGGATATATCCGGCGGTGGCGATGGTCAGTCGGTCTTTGGCGGGGAGGCCCAGTTTCCGGCAGAGAATATCGGCATATCGTCCCACCGTGCCGCTGTGATTGGTCGGCAATTTCTCCTTATAAGATAGGACGGAGGTGAAGAGATCAAGATTTTTCGTAAAGAGTTCCTCTTCATTGACCAATATATCTTCACTGAGTAGCAGAGTCGAAACTGATTCGTAATAGCGGACAATTGTCCGCGGCGAAATTTTACGCACTTGATCGATTAAATCGATATAATCGCCGGAGACGGTGTCCTTTACAAAGATGGCGTGAAATTTCTGACCATCGATGGTGGCGATGGCCTGGTCGGCCGAATCAACGATGATAACCTCAAAATTATCTCTTTCCAGCAGGGATTGGACAAGCGGCCCGGCATATTCCTCATCGGTTACCAGCAATATTCTTCTTTTGGCGGTCTCTTCAGCATCGGATAAGGCTTCGCTTCCCGTTTCAATTTTGCCGGTATCGGTGGCGGCATCGGGAATCTCCAGAAGAAGATTGTCGTCGAGTTTGGTGTCCCGCCCTAGATAATATTTGGCTACGGCCGTGTTGAGCGCCAACTCCGCCGCCACATATAATTTTACTTTTTTGCCGCGGGCGACAAAATTTAATTCGTCGACAAGACTTTTATCAGCGGGATCTTCACAGGCCACTTTGAGAATATTTTCCTCCGGATCATAGTCGAAGGGGATAACCCGACGGGAAATAGCCACTTTGGAAGGGATGAGTCCGGTGATAATTTCCGGTATCTCCAACTTGGAGAGAACTATCCCTTCGCAGTTAAATTGTATTGACAGGGCCTTGATTAATCCGGCCTCGTCGATATAACGGTGATAAAGTAATTGCGAGCCGAATTTTCCGCCGCGTGCCTTCTGACGCAGAAGGGCTTCCTTTATTTGCTCTTCACTGATGAGCCCTTCTTGAAGAAGAATCTGATCAAGCCGTATCTTTTTTGTGTCGGGTTTGGTCATACTCCCGCTGTTTCTCCTTCGGCCGGTATGGTTTTACCTCCGAACTGCAAGGGGTCACTGGCAACTCTGATAGCTTCATCATGACTAATAATGCCGGATTCAACCATTGCCCTGAGGTGGGAATCAAGCAAACGCATTCCCAGTTTCCCTCCTGTCTGAATGGCGCTCGGAATCTGGTAAGTCTTCCCCTCGCGGATTAAGTTGGAAATTGAAGGCGTCCGCATCAATAATTCATAGGCTACGGTTCGTCCGGAGCCATTCAGTTTTCGAACCAACTGTTGGCAGATAATCCCGGCCATAGTTTCGGCCAGCATCACTCGAATCTGTTGCTGCTGTGCGGAAGGAAAAACATCAATTATCCGATTGATCGTGGTAGCCGCGGTGCTGGTATGAAGAGTGCCCAGAATTAAAATCCCGACCTCGGCGGCGGTGACAGTCAGAGCGATGGTCTCGGCATCACGCATTTCGCCGACCAGAACGACATCGGGATCCTCGCGCAGAGCCGAACGAAGCGCCTTGGCAAAGGATTTGGAATGGAGACCGATTTGCCGTTGAGAAATCAGAGAATTTTTATTCGTGTGCACATATTCTATCGGGTCTTCAAGGATAATAAT
>JAPLUS010000433.1 GCA_026397495.1 Candidatus Zixiibacteriota bacterium
GCCGATAAAGGAAATATTATCAGAGAAGACTATTCCCCGGAATTGGATAATCTGAATAATTCCATAAAGGAAGCTCGCAATTATATTGCTTCATTGCAGAAAATAGAGCGGGAGAAAACGGGTATTCCTTCTCTCAAAGTCGGCTATAATAGGGTTTTTGGTTATTATATCGAAATCACCCGGCCGCATCTTGATAAAGTTCCCAAAGATTACATAGGAAAACAAACATTGGTCAATGCCGAGCGATATATAACTTCGGAGCTAAAGGGAAAAGAAGAATTAATCTTGGCCGCCGAGGAGAAAATATTTGCGCTCGAGGAAATATTATTCAAAGAATTGGTTAATCTGGTCGCGGAAGCGGTCCAGGATATCCTGCTGGCCGGCGAATTTCTTTCTGAAATTGATCTCATTGTTGCGCTATCTAATTTAGCTGCGGAGAGGATGTACTGTTGTCCGGAAATTGATGAAAGCGCCACACTCAAGATTGTTGCCGGGCGGCATCCGGTTATTGAAAACATCTTGTCATCAGGAAGTTTCATAGTTAATGATCTTTCCCTTTCAGCGGATGAAGATCGGCTTATGATTTTGACCGGCCCCAATATGTCGGGGAAGTCCACTTATCTTCGCCAGATTGGTCTAATCGTCATTCTGGCGCAAATCGGTTCCTTTGTGCCGGCCGAATCGGCCCACATAGGACTGGTTGACCGAGTATTTACGCGTGTCGGGGCGATTGATTATTTGGCCAGGGGACAATCCACGTTTCTGGTCGAAATGATAGAAACCTCAAATATATTGCACAACGCCACGGGAAAATCATTAATCCTTCTGGATGAAGTCGGACGAGGGACTTCCACTTTCGATGGTCTTTCGATTGCCTGGGCGGTGGTGGAGTATATCAATGAACAAATCAAAGCGCGAACCATTTTTGCTACTCATTACCATGAACTAACGGGTTTATCGGCTTTATATGATAGAATTCTCAATTGTCAGGTGGCCGTTAAGCGGTGGGAAGATAAAATAATCTTTCTCCACAAGATAATTCCCGGGGGATGCGATGATTCCTATGGAATTGAGGTTGCTCGTTTGGCCGGTATCCCCAAATCGACTATTAACCGCTCCAAAGAATTATTACGATTGCTTGAATCGGGGAAATTTTCTCAATCCGAGTTGTCCAGAGGAATTCATAAAAGTATTAATCAGAGGTCGCTCTTTGACCGGGCGCTTTCTCCGCTTGAAGAAGCGCTAAAACAAATTGATTTAAATTCAGTCACTCCGCTGGAGTCCTTGCGTATATTGAATATGTTAAAGGATAAGCTTAATGAAAAGTAAATCTTTTCCCATAGATAAACACCATATACGGCCGTTGCCGGAGCGTCTGATAAATAAGATTGCGGCCGGGGAAGTTATAGAAAGACCGGCGGCCGTGCTCAAGGAATTGGT
The DNA here is from genome assembly GCA_026397495.1 of Candidatus Zixiibacteriota bacterium. Classification (GTDB taxonomy): domain Bacteria; phylum Zixibacteria; class MSB-5A5; order GN15; family PGXB01; genus JAPLUS01. The sequence goes on from JAPLUS010000433.1 coordinate 1,441, forward strand.
TGAAAATTCTCTTGATGCCGGCGCCACCCGGATTGATATAGAGGTTGAAAAATCAGGCACAAAACTAATAAGTATTATTGATAATGGTTGTGGTATTAAAGCGGATCAGATTGAGATTGCTTTTTCCCGCCATGCCACCAGCAAAATCAGTGACTTCAACGATCTTGAGAATCTGCGCAGTTTTGGCTTTAGGGGAGAGGCTCTGCCCTCGATTGCTTCTATCTCCAGGACGCGGATGATATCGAGAACAGCCGATGCCGAAATCGGCATGGAAATCATCGTCGAGGGAGGGGTTGTACAAAATCTGAAACCAATTGCCGCATCGATCGGCGCCAGAGTTGAGGTC
>JAPLUS010000301.1 GCA_026397495.1 Candidatus Zixiibacteriota bacterium
AAGGAGTTGACGCCACCGGTTTGATTTTTCCCGATGGAGGTATTGTCGTCAATACCTATCCAAACGCCGGTAGTTATCTGTGGCGTAAAACCAACAAACCAATTATCGCAAAAACCGTCCGAGGTGCCGGTTTTTCCGGCCGCCGGTCGTGTAAATCCAAGCGCACGGGCGCCGCGACCGGTACCGTTGTCAATAACTGACTGCATCATATTAACCATAATGTAAGCCGTTTGGGCCGACAGCACTTCCTCTTTCTGAATATTGGAATTATCTTCCAGGATATTCCCATAACGGTCGATAATTTTAAGGATATAACGATAAGGTATTCGGATACCGCCATTGGGGAAAACCGTATAGGCGGAGGCCATATCGATTAATTTAACTTCGCTGGTGCCTATCGCCAAAGAGGCAACCGGATATAAGGGCGTTGTTATCCCCATTTTATTAGCATAAAATATGGCCTGCTCCGGGGCAATTTTCAGCAGGAGTTTTATGGCGATAAGATTTCTGGACAGCCGCAAGCCGTCGCGGAGAGTCATCTCGCCCATAAATTCATTATCGAAATTCTGTGGACGCCATTCTTTAGAGCCGGGAATTTTAAGAACAATAGAATTATCATAAAATATATCTGACGGGTGATAACCATTATCCATCGCCGCGGTATAGACAAATGGCTTGAAGGAAGAACCCGGCTGACGCAGGGCCTGAACCGCACGGTTAAATTTGCTCTCGACAAAAGATCTTCCCCCAATCAGAACCAATATATTGCCGTTATCATTGGCTATTGTAACCGCCGCCCCTTGTATTCTCTTGTATGCCCGGCGATGAAAGTATTTACCCGAATCGGGAAGAGGGTAAGTGTAGTTGGGATTATTTATGTTATGGACTGACTCATACCAGGCCTGCATTGTATCCAGTTTTTCTCTTAATTCGATTTCGGCCTGTCTTTGAAGATTCCAATCCAATGTCGTCGTGACTTTCAATCCGCCCGAATAGAGTTCCTCCTCTCCATATTTATCAAGTAAATACTGGCGAACCATTTCAGTAAAATAGGGAGCTTTTCCGAAAGTCTCTTCAGGCGCCTTTAATTTGAGGGGTAGATTCCTAAGTGAATCATACTCGCGGCGGGAAATTTTCCCCCAATTATAGTATGAGGATAAGGCGCTATTGCGGATTCTGGTGGCTACGGCGGTTGAATCAAAGGCGGATATTCGACCGGGAGCTTTGAGAAGCCCGACCAGCAGGGCGCAGTCATTGATAGTCAATTCCTCAACCGGTTTATTGAAATATGTTTTGGCCGCGGCAGCAATACCGTAAGCGCCTTCCCCAAAGTAATATTGGTTGAGGTACATTTGAAGGATATCTTCCTTTGAGTATGTTCTTTCCAATTTGATGGCTGTCAAGGCCTCCTTAATTTTCCGCTCAAGTGTCTTCCTCCGATGCAAAAAAAGCATTCGCGCCAACTGCTGCGTTATGGTCGACGCCCCTTGGGCCCGCCGCCAGCGGAGAATATCAATTATCAGGGCTTTGGCAGTTCTTTCTATATTAATCCCCCAGTGATCGAAAAATTCTCTGTCTTCAACCGCCAGAAGCATGTCAATCATATGTTTGGGAATCCTGTCATAAGACGTTATAGCCCGATTTTCATTATAAAACTCCTGAAGCAGGGTTCCATCGACCGCATAAATCTTGGTTTTGAGAGAAGGCTCAATATTATGCAGACTCTCAAAGGAGGGAAGATCCTGCTGATATATTTTATAAGTTCGGTATAGGAAAATCCCCAGAAAAAGAAAAACAATTAATGCCAAAATGAGCACTATTCTTAAACGGAAGATGCTCCGTACTGACTTCCCCTTTATCGTCCCTTTAGTCATCTGGTCATAAATTGGTTATTTTGTCAAGCAAGTCAAGTGAAAAGAATGAATTTAAGACCATCTCTAATGATGCATTATATTTATACGGTTGGATATTATATTAGATCGACGAAAATATTGACCTTGTTTTTTGGTCGATATTTGATTATTCTCGCAACGAACCAAAGCGGAGAGAATTGCCTGAATATGTCAAAAGAGTTTGAGCGTCAATTTGAAATAATCTCCCGAGGGGCAGTTGAGGTCCTTCCTGAAGAGGAATTCAAGGAACGTCTTAAGAAATCGATTGAGGACAATGAACCCTTACGAGTTAAACAGGGTTTTGATCCAACCGCTCCGGATATTCATTTGGGTCATACTGTAGGTTTGCGCAAACTAAGGCAGTTTCAGGAATTGGGTCATCAGGTGGTTCTGATTATCGGAGATTATACCGCTCTGGTCGGTGATCCCTCCGGTCGCTCAGCCACGCGTCCCCAGCTTGCCTACGATAAAATAGTTGCGAATGCTGAAACCTACAAGAGTCAGTTCTTTAAAATTCTCGATGAATCAAAAACCGAAATCCATTTTAATGGCGAATGGTTCTCCGATATGAGTTTTAAAGATATTATGGAGCTGGCGGCTAAATTTACGGTGGCCAGAATTCTTGAGCGGGATGATTTTGATATTCGATATAAGGCCGGACTTCCCATATCGGTTCATGAACTGTTTTATCCTCTAATGCAGGCTTATGATTCGGTGGCAGTCAAGGCGGATATCGAAATTGGGGCTACCGAACAGAAGTTCAATCTTTTGACAGGACGAGATATTCAGCTCGATTTCGGGGTTCAGCCGCAGTTGGTGTTGACGCTTCCGGTGCTGATAGGGATTGATGGGCAAAACAGAATGTCAAAATCCATGGGAAATTATATTGGAATAGATGAGGCGCCCAATGAGATATTCGGCAAGGTGATGTCTATTCCTGATGAGTTGATATATTCCTATTTTGAATTAGTAACCGATGTTCCCTTAAGCCGCCTGATGGAAATAAAAATGCTATTGCAGGATAAAACAGTTAATCCAATGAATATCAAGCAGGAATTAGGGGAGAGGCTGGTGGCAATGTACCATTCCCCGGATATCGCCGCCGGAGCGAGAGTGGAATTCGAGCGGGTTTTTTCCAAAGGACAAGAGCCGGAGGAAATTCCCAAATTCGACTGTCGCGGTTATGGCGATCATATCTGGATTGTAAAATTGCTGATCGATTCAAATTTGGCCGCTTCCAGCAGTGAGGCACGGCGTCTTATTAAGGGGGGAGGCGTAACCATTGACGGAGAAAAAGTTTTGGATGAAAATACCAATGTTACAATTAAGAATGATATGCTTCTCAGGGCCGGCAAGAGGAAATTTCTGCGTTTAATATGCCGTTAAAATTACAACATAAATTGAATGATCTGTCTGCCATGAACCGGATATTAATTTTCCCCCTCATATTGTTAATTATCATAGGAATTGGAAGCTGCGGGGGCAATAAGGTTTTCAAGGGGATTAAAGGAGATGAATTTAAACTGCCGCCTTTGCCTGAAAGAAATATCGTTGATGAGCGAGCTTTTTCGTATTTTGTTAATGGTCATATTTTTGAGACCTTCGGTAATCTGTCTATGGCTAATCGTCAATATGCGGAGGCCTTGAGATATTGTCTGAATTGCGGTGAAATAAGGTACTCTTATGCGTTGACTTATTTTTATCTTAGTGATTTTAGACGAGCCATAACGGAGAGTGAGAAGATTTCTCCAAAGGGGGTTGAAGCCTGGCTTCTGATGGCCGATAGTTATCATGCGCTGGGAATAGATGATTCAGCTCAAATGGCCTACCGACAGGCCGCCGGGTTTAATCCCGGCAATATCACCGTCTACCGTAATCTGGCCGCCTATTTTCAGAAGGAAAATAAATTAGATTCCGCCGTTTGGGCCTATGAAAATTTAGCCAGGCTTTCACCGGGCTATAAAGTTTTCCAGGAAATAGGAAATTTACAACTACGTCTTGGCAATTTAGATAAAGCGCGTGATAGTTATCTTGGATCAATAGCGCTTGACTCCAGCGAAAACAATATTCGTTCTTATCTGGGATTGTCGGTTATTTCTGAAAACGCGGGTGACCAGCTCGCCGCTAAACAATATACGGAAACGGCCGCCAGACTGTCTCCGCAAAATGTCCTGATTCAAAATCGGCTTTTGGGATTTTATCAAGAAAATGATGAATTAGATAAAGCCATCCGGACCGCTAAAACGGTTGTCACTTTGGCCCCCATAGATAAAAATGCTGTCAGAAGATTGGCCCTTACCTATTATTTGGCTGACAGTTTAAGAGCAGCTGACTCCATTTTTACCGATCTTCTCAAAGCAGGCGATGAGAATGTCATCAATTATTATTATTGCGGACGAATTGCTTACCTCCAGAAAGATTATAAAAAGGCGAAAGAGGCCTTTACCCGTATTGCTGTTATGGCTGATTCTTTAGTTGATGCCTGGTTACATCTGGGGCTGATATATCAGGCTCAAGATTCAACCAATGAGGAGATTGCGGTTTATACTTTAGCTCTACAGCATATGCGCAATTCCGATGATTCTATCAGAATAATGTTACTCCTGGGCACAACGCTGGAGAAAAAGGGTGATTTTGAACATTCCGCAGATATGTTTGAAAAAATATTGGCGCTGCGTCCCGATCATAGTCAATCTCTCAATTATTTGGGTTATATGCTTGCCGAGAGAGGAATTAAGCTTGATTATGCTCTTCATCTAATAGAAAAGGCTCTGGCACTTCAACCTGAAAATGGCGCCTATATCGATAGTTATGGTTGGATCTTATACAAAAGAGGAGATTATCCGGCTGCCCTAAAGGAGCTCCTCCGTGCCTATCAGAAGATTGATGATGACGCCACTATCTTAAATCATATTGGCGATGCCTATAAAGCGCTTGGGGATATCCCCAAGGCCAAATTATATTGGGAAAAGGCTCTTATACTTGACCCCCAAAATGGAAATCTTAAGGAGAAACTGGGAAAGTGAATTCCAGAAAGCAACAGCATCTTGTTTTTCTGGCCTTGTTTCTCATATTCGCTTTGGCCGGATGCGCCAAAATTGAACTTCCGCCCGGCGGACCAATTGATAGGACCGGCCCGTTCATATTAGTGACTGTTCCATCTCCCGATTCCACCCGCGTTCCCCGTGATAATTTGATTTCCATCCAATTTTCCGAAGAGGTAAATAGAAAATCCGCCGAAGCGGCAACCTTTATCTCGCCGCGTGTTAAAGAGGGAATTAAATATAATTGGCATGGAAGGACTATGAATATGGTCATGCCCGATTCTTTTATTCCCAATACCACGTATATAGTCAACCTTGGCACTACCCTTGTCGATTTCCGAAACAATAAAATGGCTAAGTCATTTCAATTCGCATTTTCGACCGGAGAAAATATCGCCGAGGGCAGAATTATAGGCATGGTTTTTCAACAGAATAAACCTGCTGCCGGTATAACAATCGCGCTGTATGACTCCCTTTTTCTGACTAATGGGAAAAGTTTTGATTCCATTTATCCTTTATATCTTACTCAATCCGGTGATAGCGGTAACTATGGGCTACAGTACTTGCCCAATGGAAAATATATGCTTCTTGCTTTTGAGGATAAGAATAAGAATCAATTATTCGATTATTCCGATGAAGCCTATGGTTTGCCCGACCGTTTGGCCCGTATCTCGCCGGAATTTCCTATGCCTGATATAAATTTCAGCATTGTTAAAGGAGACACATCATCGATATCGATATTATCAGCCTCTTTGACTTCGGATTATCTGATAAGGGTTCGTTTTTCGAAGACTATACCAGGGGTAATATTCAAAAAGGATCCAACTAAAATATTTTTACTTCCTGAAGGAAATAATCAACCGGTCTTAAACCCTGCCGCCATACTGGAAAATGAAGATGATACGGTCTCCAGCTATAATTTACAATTTAATGGTTTAAATGACGGGAATTATCGACTTCGTCTTGAGAGCAATATATTTGACCATAATGATAGCTCCGGGTTTATTGAAAGCGGCACTTTTTCTATTAAGCTGGATACGGATAAAACCCCTCCGGCAATTATGTCGGTTTCTCATTCCGAGAAGATTATATTCCCTAATGATAGTATTATTGTAATTCAGTTTTCGGAACCAATTGGCAAGCCCCAATATACGGACAGTCTTATTACCATAACTACCGCCGATAGCACCATTCTGCCGATAAATCTACGCTGGCCTGATGACTTCAGAGCGAAAATAAGTATTAGCACATTGGAATGGGGAGAGGAGTATAAAATCAGCGTTTGCCTTCGGAATTTGTGCGACCTGTACGGCAATAGGGGAGGGGATTCGACCATAATATTCACTTTCAAAACCTATTCTCAAGATTCCCTGGGCAATATCTCCGGCCGAGTCGGTTATAATCCCGGCTTTGATACCACCGGCATTCCCTATCTTCTTCTTAATAGGATGGACGACAAAAGACCTTTCATACAGACTATTTCAAACGGACGATTTAATTTCCAGCTTCCACCCGGGAAATATATTTTATCGGGTTTTATTGATAGAAATGGCAATGGTCAATATGATAAGGGAACTCTGTTGCCATTCGGCTTTGCGGAGACTATGGGTATTTATCCCGATACGGTAAAGGTTAGGGCTCGTTTTGAGACATTCATAGTTAGTAATCCGCTTAGAGTAGGGGTCCCCAGAGTTTTAGAACTACACGTCGATTTCTGGCATTGGCGTTCTTTTCATCGGGAAGTGCCACCGGCTTGCTCTTGCCGTAGCTGACCGTGAACATGCGATAAAGAGCTATTCCAAAATGGTCAGTTAGATATGTTTTGACCGATTCGGCTCTCTGAATACCGAGTTGGAAATTATGCTTAGCAGAACCGTTCCGATCAGCATGGCCGGCAACTTCAAGAATTGAATGAGGATTATCGATCATTTTCTGACCGAGCCCTTCAATATTATCACGGGTCGGCTGATTTAATTCATAGCTATCAAAATCAAAATTTATAGTTCCTTCCCATATAACCTGATAATTCTCAAAACCTTTAGTCTGATTGAGAGCTTTATCAGTTTTCTGAGACAATTCCTGAGTTAGGATTTCAATCTTTCGTATCTCTTCGGCATTCATAGCCGACTGTGTTTTAACACCATTAACGTCGGCCTGGACTTTCGCCTGCATTTCAGACATCTTTTGGTCAACATACCCCTTGCTGGCGCATCCGGAAAGCAATAAGGCCACAGAGATGATGGCCAACAATAGAATCTTTGTGTGCATTAATCCTCCAATATTTATTATAGATTTTAATATTATTTGTAGAAGATATATATACCAAACCAAATATTGTCAAGCTAAAAAAAGGAATACCTAAGCTATTGTTTTATGGCTCCGGCAGTTATTCCCGATACGATTTGTCTTTGGAAAAATAGAAAGACGACCAAAATTGGTATCACAGCCAATGAGGAACCGGCCATTAAATGGGGCCAATCGATTGCCTGGTATCCCTGATATAGGGCCAGACCCACCGGGAGAGTCCGAACCGATTCCGAACTCGTCAAAATCAATGGAAATAGGAAAGAATTCCAATTGGTCATAAAAACCTGGATAGCCAATACGGCCAATACCGGCCGGCATAAAGGCATTACGATTTTTAGCAATATTTTTAACTCGCCGGCGCCATCCATCCTAGCAGCCTCTTCTATGGAGGAGGGAAGGGTATCAATATACTGCTTCACCAAAAAGATACCGATAGGACTGACCAAAAAGGGAAGAATCAGGGCCCAATATGTATCGTAAAATCCAAGCTTATGGATAAGAAGATAGAGGGGTATTATGACGATATGAGCTGGGATCATCAACACCAGAATGATTGAATAAAACCAAAGATTCTTGCCGAGGAAATGGTATCTGGAAAAGGCATATCCGGCCATAAAACAAAAAAATATATTTCCAACGGTTACGATTATCCCGACTAAAATAGAATTAAACAAATACATTAACATATTGCTTGAAGTAAATAATTCATAATAAGATAACAGTGTATATTTGGAGACGAATAAGCTTCCGAGGTTTGCTGTTATATTAGCCGGCATAAGAGACACCCTGAACATCCATATCAGGGGGAATATCATTATTACCAAGATCATAACCAGGAGTATGTATTTGGGAACCTTCATCTGTAGCCCTGCTGACGAAGAAGGCCAAATTGAGCTATTGAAAACAGCGCCATGATTACAAAAAGGATATAAGCCGCCGCGGAGGCATATCCAAATTCAAAACGGCTTAAACCATTTTCATATATGAAATATACGGCTGTGGAAGTCCCATATTTCCCCTGAGTCATCACAAATATTTCTATAAATATCTGAAATGACTTGATAGTGTTTATGACTATTATAAAGAGGGCTACCGGTTTTAGCAGGGGGAGGGTAATGGAAAAAAACTTTCTGATAGAACCGGCCCCGCTGACATTGGCCACCTCATACAGTTCTTGAGGGACGGATTTTAGACCGGCTAAAAATATAAGCATATAGTATCCCACCGACATCCAGATATCCATAGCCATTATGGCCGAGAGGGCAGTTCGATTACTCAGTAAAAGGCCATTCTCCGGAGGGGCAAACCCGAGCATTCGAGCCAAAAGAGAAATATAACCTCCTCGCGAATAAAGATTGATGAAAATAAGAGAGATCACCACCATTGAGGTGATTGATGGGACAAAAAAGCCCGACCGAAAAATAGTCCGGCCGGGGAAGTTTTTATTAACTAATAAGGCCATAATAAGTGAGATGACGGCAG
>JAPLUS010000415.1 GCA_026397495.1 Candidatus Zixiibacteriota bacterium
TATATTGCACCCCCGCCTAATACCGGCAATTGGGCGATAACCATCTTCCAGCATACGGCGGCAAAGATGGCTGCCTACAAATCCATTAGCACCGGTAATTAGAACGGACTCTTTAGAATTTTCTGGCATCACAAAAATCTAAACGATTGGTAATCCGAATTCAAGAATAATTGGAAATAATCTGATTTTGCGAGAAATTAAAAAACTTCCGCCGTGAAACAGTAAATCTCAGCCATTTTATCCTTATAACTGTTTTTAGGGAGCCCCGCCTTAAGGCAAGTCTGTTCAAGGAAAGTGATTCTGTCCCATCCATTTTCGGTCGCCACCTGGGGCAACAGAAGGCCCGAATGACCGCTAAAAATAATCATCAATCCATCACGCCCGATTATGATTTCTTGCGGATCCTCCACCCGTATAAGAGGTGACAGCACTGATATTTCAATCTCAATATCCTCAAGCTCCCCTTTGTCCAACGACTCAAAACGAGGATCGTCAAAAGCGGCCGCACAAGCCATTTCCGAGATCACTTCATACAAAGGCGTCATCGCTCGAATAAGGCCGATACAACCCCTCAGATAACCGCCAATCTTGAGCGTTACAAACGCTCCCCGCTTCTCCTTTAAAAACTTGGCGGACGGCGTTTCCAAGGGAACTGTTTTCCCTTCCAATTTAGCCCTAATTGAATCAATCGCCAGTTTCTTTAGATAGCTCTTATCATCTTCCGTAAGTCCCTCATCGGCTTTGGGGACAGTGGCGCCCACAACCGCATTCCGCTTCTGAATCTGCTTACCGGATACTATTACGGCCGAGAGATACCCGACCACCTCCGAAAAATCGCCCGTTGTCTCCGCCGATGTGGTATAGCCGGTAATCACTACCTGCTCGCCGCCCAGCTTTTTTGAAGCGATTAAAGTCGCCGCTACCGGGCCGCCGCCACAGGCCTCACCCCGACCGGACGAAAGCCACGCCAGAAGTTTTTCAGAATTGTATTCTTCAATCGCCCTTTGAATATTAACGTCAAGCTGCCGCGCCTCTTTTTCGGGGTGAAAGTGCGAGAGATCAGTCGAGGCTACAATCAAGGCCTCTTTACCGCCTAATACCGAGGCCAGCACTTCCCCCAGAGCATGGCAGGTAGGCTCCTCCTGGTCTCCCATTACAATCGCCACCAGCTTAAATTTTCCTAAGACCTGCTGAAGAAACGGCAATTGTACCTCGAGAGCATGCTCACCCCGCACCGAACCGCCCGTATGACCTTTGTTGGAGAGATAGATTGAAGGATTAATCGATGTTATCGCTCTGGATAAGTCCTTGTCGATTTCTATCATCCCTATTGGCGTCTGATAGGCATCACCGTCATAGACCGATGCCCCTGGGAAAAAGATAGTATGCGATGGCGCAATCACCACCACCGTCTCATAGCTTTCCCCCTCAATCTGCTTATAGGCCGCGGCGGCTGTTTTGCCGGAATAAATATATCCGGCATGCGGCACTATAATGGCAAGGGGATATCCCGGCAACGATTCTTTCTGGGCCTCAGAATAAAATCGGGCAATCAATTTTGATAGTTCCACCGGATTGGATGGATAAAAACTACCGGCCGCCGACGGCCGCCTGATATCAATACTGTTTTGCATAATTATTTTCGTCTTATTATCGGCAGGCAAGGTAAGGAAAAGACCGGCTATTGTCAAACGGGGGCTATTTCATTCCTTGTCGGGGTGGGCTGCGCTTGTCCTTTGTTGTAGGGGTTTGATTTATCAAACCCTCCTTTAGAAATCAGCCAATCAACATAGGGCTTGCGGCAGGCTTTAGCCTGCCCGGTCCGGGTACCGCCCAATTCCTTACACCTTTGGTTTTTCGGGCGGTTTGCCGCGCAAGTCCCCTTATTTTTCATTTGGAGATTATCCAAAAAGGGAATATTATTCCACCGATGGGGGCAGTGATATTACATTCGAATTTAAGCGGTAAATTTGAAGAATAAAATAATATAGTCGAAGCCCATAAGGGAATTTCAATCTGCCAAGCTACGGCTCCAGTCGGTTCCAACGATATATCAGCCATGCATTGTTACGCTCAGCAAATATTATCGAGGCACGATCTTCTGAATGAATATTTGCATTCGATGAGATGATTTTTAAATGACACGTCACTTCAATATTATCTTCAACTCGTATCATTTTAACTGAATCTACGGTAATGCTGAATACACTATCAGCACCACTCAATTTTTCAACACTTTCCTGCAACTCCTCTATGAATTTCTCGCGACCAATTATACCATTGTACAAAAAATCCTCTGCTAAGTATTGTCCGCATTCTTCCAAGTTGTTTTTAGACCATGCATTGATAAACCTCTGTAGAGCACTTTCGATGCCGATACGTGTTTCAGCACTTACTTCAGACACTTTACTTTCAGCCGCGGCAGCAGGAGTCATAAACCATGGATTGTAAGGGTTGGCAGATACCTGTGCAAGCAATGCAACCAACTCAGCTCTTCGCATCTCATTTTCCTCATTAGACCGGCTGCATCCTTCGATGTAATATACAATCCCCGCCTTCTCGAGATCGTTCCAGCGCGCTACGGGAGAACCGACGTTTGCTGTAATTCGGTTTGATTCTATTTCAAGAATGGGATCAGCACAGACATAACGTGCAAAGACTGTATATTTACCACTGCTCGGAAACAAATATTGCAACTGACCTTTTGCACTAGCAGTATCGTGCAATGTGCCAAATAGATATGTTTCATGTACTACCCGTGCGCCTGGTAAGAGTACTTTAAGTGGCACATAGACATCCATCATCGACCATCGTCGTGTCGTAACTCTCATAATGCCACCCTGAGAGTCAACAATATACAG
>JAPLUS010000259.1 GCA_026397495.1 Candidatus Zixiibacteriota bacterium
AATCGGCTTGGCCGGTGCCGCGGATATTCACTTTCCTGCAGGAAAAAGGCCCCGTCGAAGAAGACGAGATGTTCAGGGTGTTCAATATGGGCATCGGCTTTGTCCTGATCGTAGCCGAGGACTTTGCCGATTCGATTGCAAAGAAACTGACAAAATACGGCGAGCAGGTCTATAGAATAGGAAGAATCACGAGCGGAACCGGCAAGGTAGTCATTAGATAGTTGCATTGGTGATGTTTGCGTGGATAAGTGATAGAATGCGCGTTATACGCAAACCAGATAGAACATAAATTACCCAATCGATGGTTGGGAACAAGATAGAATGAATGACATCGCGCTAATTCGACAAGAGCTATCCGAAATGGATACGTTATTTCGAAACGTGATAGAATTCATTCCATCCTTTGACATTACTGACCCAAAAGTGCTACCCTATGGATTAAAATCCCACACTCGGTCAGTAAGCTGGATCGTGGAGCAGGTTATAACGCAACAAACCAAGTATCACAGGGAACAACTGAATCTTGAAGATGTTGATATTGATCTTCCAGACACGTGCTTGCATGATTGTGAAATAAAGAAAGAGGGGAAAATCTACTTTGTGAACGTCAAGATAACAAATGCAGAGACCCGCGACAACAAGATGGAAGCTATATAACGAAGATTTTCTTCTATGCGTAAATGGAATTGAAGACGCAAGTGTTGATCTCGTAATCGCGGACCCCCCATACTGCTTAGGAAAGGATTATGGTAATGGATCTGACAAAAGAACCCCGCGTGAATTTTTGCGATGGACCGAGAGTTGGATTCTTGCGGTTATACCTAAAATTAAAAAAACGGGCGGATTATACATTTTTGCCACTTGGCAGTTTTCTCCCGAAATATTCGTCTTTCTGAAGAAACACATGATTATGATCAATGAAATCATTTGGGATAGGCGGGTCCCCAGCATGGGCGGAACTACGAGAAAGTTTAGCTCTGTACATGATAATATTGGTTTTTTCGTGAGATCCAAGAACTATTTTTTTGATTTAGACCCGATAAGAATACCGTATGATCCTAAAACAAAAAAAGCCAGAACGCGATCAATATTTGTCGGTAAAAAATGGTTGGAAATAGGGTACAACCCCAAAGATGTGTGGTCAATATCAAGGCTGCATAGGATACACAGTGAGCGCGAAGATCATCCTACTCAAAAACCGATAGAGATCATTGAGAGAATGGTTAAGTGTAGTTCGCCTGAAGGAGGGCTCGTTTTGGACCCGTTTGCTGGAACGGGAACAACAATAGAAGCATGTATCAGAACTGGCAGGCAATGCGCAGCGTACGAAATCAATCCAGAATACTGTGAGATCATAAGAAACAGGATCAAAAAAGCAACAGCTCAAGGTGATCTACCATTTTGCGAGCAAATGGCGCCGGTTGAACACTATCCCGGTGCGCTTGCTGGCTCCGGGAGTTAGCTTTTCATCATTCGGAAACCAGATAATTTGTTGTGTGGGGTTCGAAATCCCAGAACTCATTTCACTGGATAGCTCAATCATTGGCAGGCATATCTACAGGAGGCGAAAAATGAGTGGCATTTTCGGGGTAGTCTCGAAGGGCAATTGCGTGGAGACCCTTTTCTACGGCACGGATTATCATTCGCACTTAGGGACGGAGTACGGCGGGATGGCGGTGTTCGGCGAGGACTTCACGCGCCAGATACATGACATCAGCCAGAGCCAGTTCAAGTCGAAATTCTACGACGACTGCAGGCGAATGAACGGCAACAAGGGCATCGGTGTTATAAGCGCCTTCGAAGAGCAGCCCATCTATCTGAACTCCAGACATGGGCCGTTCTCTTTAGTCACAAACGGAATCATAGAAAATGCGGACAAATTAACTGAAGGGCTCCTCAAGAAAGGGGTATCCTTCAGCGAGGTAAGCAGGAAGGGAGTCAATCCTGCGGAGCTGGTGGCAAAGCTGATTAACCAGGGAAGCGATCTGATAGACGGCATAGAGAAAATGTTCGCCGTGATCGAAGGCTCGTGCTCGCTGCTGCTGCTCAACAAGGCCGGGATATGCGCCGCAAGAGACAGGTTCGGATAT
>JAPLUS010000234.1 GCA_026397495.1 Candidatus Zixiibacteriota bacterium
GTATAAGACTATTTCATTACCATTATTTCCGGGCAGACTAAAGGGCTTGTTGAAAAAGTCCCCAAATTTGGTTGCGGCGGGTCTTGTCCGCCGCAGGTGGATGTGACCCACCGCTATTATCCAACATATACTTACGTGTCAGGTCACAATCCCATTTACACGGGATCAAGGCTGGCAAAACGGCGTACGGGGTTTTTCAACACTCCCTAAAGTCTGCCGCGCACAGCATGATTTCATATTAAATCCATTTGTCGGGTTTCTCACTCGTTTACTTCGTTCACCGTTTCGAAACCCGACCTACAATTGCTAAAGTAATAAACTAACTATTTAATTTGACCGAAATATGGAGGACAGGTTATAAAAAATTATAAAAATACTGCTATTACGGCGTAGTGGTGGCATACATTGGCAGAATTATAATTTTTCTTAATAATTATGTGAATTATTTTTGTTGAGGGAAGGCAAATAAGGGGGTGGCATCCCCTTTTCGCCATTAAAATGATTATTGAACGGACTCCAAGGTTGATTCGATCAGCTCACCGTTGACCAGCGTTTGAAGTTTCTGTTTTTCCAGATACAATTTCTCCAAGGAGAAATAAAGTTCAGCCAATCTATTATTGGCCTCGCTAAGTATATCCAAGATATCGCCAATATCGAGCTCAAGATATTCGGCCAATTTAATCGATTCGGGGATCGAGTCCCGTCGTATTTTGTTGGTTGCAGTGTTGTTCAAATTTAGTTTGCGACCAACTAGCTGAACAAACTCGATATTTTCTTCGACATTGGGGAAATAATCATCGAAAGGACCAAGGGAAAGATGGTCGGCCAGAGCGATAATATTGTTTAACTCTATCTCCTCCGGGATCATCGAGGTAGCATTGGGGGAATGATGATTTTCAACCACAAATGCTAATTTAGGCGGAAGACTCCAACTATTGATTATTTCAGCCCCGACTTCACCATGGGTGAGCCCAAAAACATCTTTCTCTGCTTGAGTTATTCCTTTCTGATCCGCCTTCATTCTATCCAGAACCTGAAGATATTTTTCTCGAAAATAGAGAAGCATTAGAATAATACCAATATCATGCAGAATACCGCCGACAAAGGCTTCTTCGGGTTCTTTATACTTTGTCTCAATGGCAATACTTCTGGCATTAATGGCAGTCTCAATCAAATGACGACAGATCCTTTTAATATTGCATCGCCGGAGCAATTCCGGGTCGTTTACCATTCCAAAAACGGAACTGCTAAGAGTAAGCATTTTAATACTGTTCAAACCCATAAGTACGACCGCTTCAGATATTTTGGTAACCTTGCGGCGGCGTCCAAACTGAGCTGAGTTTACCATTCGCAGAACACGGAAAGTCAGGGAAACATCCTTGGAGATAACTTCTGCGACTTCTTCGGCTCCTGACATTTGATTATTCAGGGTTTTGAGAACGGCGGCCAATGTTTGGGGCAAACTGCCAATCTCAGATATTCTGGAAATAACATCTTTGGCGCACAGGGGCCTATTTTCCATTTCACTCCTTTCTTTTTATAGATGGTACAACATATATCGGAAGAATAATTTATATTTTTAGCGCCCTGTCATCCGGAAGGAGTTTGGGAAAAGCGAAAGAGGTAATATTAAAAAGATCTTAGCCGACAATTTTCAGTTTGGCATACTTGGCGAGAATTCTTTTAACCCCAACGCCGGCAAAATAAATTTCCAGCCGGAGTCCCTCGCCGGAGCCTTCTGCTTTAACTACCTTACCACGGCCGAAAGCTGGATGCTGGACAATTCGACCCACCCGCAGTAGTTCCTCTTCTTCATATTCATAATGTACCTCTTTGGGCTGGGATTGTTCTCTTTTCCTGACAGCCTGTATTGAAGATGATACTTCTGATTCATGATGTCGAAAGCGGCGGAGATCCAAGACCTCAATCAACGCCGGAGGCAGTTCTTTAAGAAAGCGGGATGGTATTGAGTCGGTCATACCAAAACGGTTTCTCATAGCCGCCATAGATATGTAGAGATTCCTTTTGGCCCGTGTCGCGCCGACATAGAAAAGGCGCCGCTCCTCTTCCAATTCCATGGGATTCTCTATCGCCCTGCCCAATGGGAAAAGGCCATCCTCAAGCCCGACCATATAGACGGAATGGAATTCCAGCCCCTTGGCCGCGTGAAGGGTCATTAGAGTCAGTTTATCCTCAATCTCCCTATATTCGTCCATATCCGTATAAAGCGATATTTCCGTCAAGAAATTTTCCAAGGTCGGCTCCGCATTATCCGCCGCAAACTCATGGGCCGCACCAATAAATTCTTCGATATTTTCAACGCGATTCTCGCCGGTAATCGGGTCTTCTTCGATAAGAGCTTCGGTTAAATGGAATTGGTCGACTAATTCCTGGGTCAGGGCGGCAATATCCAACCCCCCTTTTTTCTGCATAAGCTGGTCAATTTGTTCGGTAAATTTTTGGATCGATTTTTCCGCCCGACTTCCCAAATCCGCGTCTTTCACATCATCGTGACAGATTTCGTATAGAGATTTCTCCGAATCTATGGTCATGGCCATCAATTTGTCCAAGGTGTTTTCCCCAAGTCCCCGTTTCGGATAATTGATTATTCTCTGGAATGATATGTCATCTTTGGGATTGGCCAAAAACTTCAGGTACGCGACCAAATCCCGGATCTCCTTGCGTTGATAAAATGAAATTCCTCCTATTATCTGATAGGGTATATTCTTTCGCCTTAGAATTTCCTCAAAGGCGCGGGATTGAGCATTAGTTCGGTAGAGAATAACCGTCTCCTTTAAAAGGCATTGAGGCAGATTCTTTTCTATTTCTGCTACGACTGTAGAGGCCTCATCAATTGCCGAATCGGTCAAGAAAAGCTTTGGTAATTCGC
>JAPLUS010000263.1 GCA_026397495.1 Candidatus Zixiibacteriota bacterium
GCCGCCCAAAAAACCGAAAAAGACCTATTGATTTAGCTCAATTATGTGAGGATAATTATTGCATCTGCCGCAAGGTGGATGCTTTTTCTTATCCCTCCGGCTTTCCAGTACGGGATTATTTACCCGGATTTATCCGAGCTAAATAAAATTAAACTCGGAATATAAAGTGTATTTCATGCGGAAGTCCGTCTGGTTGCTTATAATTAAAGGGGAGGTGATCGGGGTGCTAAGTTTTCAAAAAAACGGATTGTTGCCCATCGGTGATCACGAAATCAGCTTAGCGGATTTGGAAACATACATTCGTGAGGGTCCGGGAAATGGGCAGACCTGGGATACCGCATGGCGCTTGGAATTGTTGCAGGAATTCAAGAAACGTTATCAGCAGTTGGCAGAGGTGGGAATTAAAGAAGTTTATATCGACGGCTCATATGCCACTGACAAGGTTCGTCCCAATGATATGGATGTGTATTTTGTGGTCCCCCGGAAGAAATGGAGATCGGGAGCTGAAAAGTTGCTTAAGGGTATGG
This sequence comes from Candidatus Zixiibacteriota bacterium, assembly GCA_026397495.1. Taxonomy (GTDB): domain Bacteria; phylum Zixibacteria; class MSB-5A5; order GN15; family PGXB01; genus JAPLUS01. The sequence goes on from JAPLUS010000263.1 coordinate 528, forward strand.
ACCCGGGGTTCTGGCGTTTTGAGACCGAACTCCAGGAGGACGGCAAGGTGGGTTACCCAATGGCTTTTCAGCATCATGTAGAAATGTATCCGGTTTACCAGGAACATACTCCGGAGTATGCTGAGGCCCCGGAATTGGTTGATCCCAAGATCAGGTTCTTCCGGACCGACAAATATTCACACCGCCCCAAGGGAATCATAAAGATTCAGGAGGTTACATTATGATTAAAACCGAGCAGCAATACAAACAAGCTTGTGCCAAGTGTAGTCAAGGGGCCGAACAACTGCAAAAGCACGTAGAGGCATTGCAAGTGCGCGGTTATGCTGATGATGAGATAGAGTGCCTGACTGGACCCACTGCCAGGATGTTGGCGGAAAGCCGGCGAGCAATTGACATCTATCGGCGCTTGAAGGGCAAGGATGCCCAGGCATTACAGGAGCTCCCTCTTAATCGTCAATTGATCGGACTGCGGATCTATCAGGGGATTTCCCAGTCGCGCTTGGCTTCAATACTTGGCATTACCCGCGCCGAGCTGGCCAGAGAAGAAAAAAATGAGTATCGCGATTTGACCCTGGAACGTTATAAGAAGATTCTGAATGCCATGGGAGTTCATCATATTCCCTGCTATGTACCGGGAGATTGGGAAGCGGTGGAAGATGCGCGAAAAAAGTTGAAACGGGCGGCAGGGCAGGGCAGCATTCTTATAATCGGTTAAAATAGATATGGCGGAGGATTGACATGAAAGTCATTGTTTTGGGGGATATTCACGGTGAATTTGCGAGGCTAAATTGCCTCATTGAACAGGAACAACCTGATGTCATCTTGCAGGTAGGCGATTTCGGCTACTGGCCCCGTATTGAAGATCAAGATCTGTCAGTTATTAATCGTGATAAAACCCGGATCTATTTTTGTGAGGGTAACAATGACGATATCGGTCGTCTGCGTGGATTGACGCAGATACCACACCAACCAGTAGAGATTATCCCGGGCATTTATTATATGCCTAGGGGTTCAATGCTGAGATTGGATG
>JAPLUS010000390.1 GCA_026397495.1 Candidatus Zixiibacteriota bacterium
TAAATAATAATCTTTTTGCGGATATATTTTAATTGGATTTAACCCCAAAAACAGATAAATTAAGTATCTCCATATGAGATGGAGAAGTACAAAGTGACCATGACCAAAATGGATTGGGACCCGTACCGAAGGGCTGTCTTTAGATTATAAAATTTTGAAATATTTGTCATTTCTATAATGAAAGAATATAGCAAACTATCGGCGGCGGAAATTATTGCTGGCCTGAAGAAGGGCAGTTTTAGCGCTGTTGAAATCTGTCATGAAGCCCTCTCTGCGGCCAAAAATATTGGCCATAAATTGAATGCTTTTATCACCATTACCGAGGGAAAAGCACTGGAGCAGGCTAAGGCGCTGGATCAGAGAATGGAGCGTGGCGACACTTCCGGGGCTCTCTTCGGAGTGCCCCTGGCTATCAAAGATAACATCTGTCTATCTGATTATCCCACCACCTGTGCTTCACATATTTTAGATGGCTTTGTCCCTATTTATGACGCCACCTGCGTGCAAAAACTAAATGAAGCCGACGCCGTCATAATTGGTAAAACAAATATGGATGAATTCGCAATGGGTTCATCCAATGAAAATTCCTACTACGGAGCAGTGAAAAATCCGTTTGACAATAATCTGGTGCCGGGTGGCTCATCCGGCGGCTCGGCGGCCGCGGTGGCGGCCGGCATTGTCCCGATAGCATTTGGTTCTGAAACCGGCGGATCGGTACGTCAGCCGGCGGCCTTCTGCGGAATCTATGGTCTGAAACCGACCTATGGAGCCATCTCCCGCTATGGGTTGGTGGCCTTTGCTTCCTCGATGGATCAGATTGGTTCAATGGCCAGAAATCCGTATGATCTGGCACTGGCCTTCGGTGTTGCCTGCGGGCGGGATTCCAGCGATTCAACCTCGGTGGCTTTTGACCATCCCAATTATCCGCAATTGATGACGACTAATAGAAAATTCACTTTTGGAATTCCACGAGAATATTTTGGCGACGGAATTGATCCCGACGTAAGCCGCAATATTGATGAAGTAAAAAAGCTCCTGCAGAAGGATGGCCATAAATTTGTTGACATTTCCTTGCCCCATTCTCCTCTGGCGATTGCTGTGTATTATATAATTGCCGATGCTGAAGCCTCATCCAATCTTGCCCGATTTGATGGGGTCAGATATGGAAGGCGTGAAAAGGATGAAGACTTAATAGCGATGTATAGAAAAACCCGTTCCGCCGGTTTTGGTATGGAAGTAAAACGGCGGGTTATTCTGGGTACTTACGTTCTATCAGCCGGCTATTATGATGCCTATTATCTGAAAGCCCAGCAGGTGCGGGAATTAATTCGTCGGGATTTTGAAAATGCTTTTCAAGAAGTTGATATATTAATGACTCCGACCTCGCCGACAGCGGCCTTTCGAATAGGGGAGAAAATATCCGATACGCTGGCCATGTATCTTTCGGATATCTTCACGGCCCCGGCTAATCTGGCCGGGATTCCGGCAATTTCCATTCCCTGTGGAACCGTGTCGGATGGCCGTCCGGTCGGTCTGCAGTTAATGGCGACGGCCTTTGGGGAATTGTCTCTTTTTCAGGCAGCGGCAAGGCTGGATAAAATCAAAGGTTAAGATAGGCCGATATTTTCTATGACCGAGAAATATATTATAGATGGGTATGAACCGGTGATTGGATTGGAAGTGCACGCTCAGTTAACCACCTATAGTAAAATTTTCTGCGGCTGTAAAGTTGAGTATGGCGCCCCCCCCAATTCGCTGACTTGTCCGGTTTGCCTTGGACTTCCCGGCGCCCTGCCGACACTTAATAAGAAAGCCGTTGAATATGCGATGAAAATGATCCTGGCCGTCGGCGGCACTGTTCGACTTCGTTCCCTTTTCGCCCGCAAGAATTATTTCTATCCCGATTTACCTAAAGGGTATCAGATTTCTCAGTATGATAGGCCGCTCGGCGAGGGGGGGATTATTTCTTTTAAACTCAATAAAAATGGCACATATAAAACCGTCCGGTTGAAACGTATTCATCTCGAGGAAGATGCCGGAAAATTGCTCCACCCTGAAGACGGCGAAAATTACTCCCGTGTGGATCTGAATCGTTGCGGAGTCCCTTTGATAGAAATTGTTACTGAACCGGATATTTCTTCACCGCAGGAAGCCTATAGGTATTTGGTAAAATTGAAACAAATACTGCAATATTTGGAAATATGCACGGCGGATATGGAGAAGGGACATCTGCGCTGTGACGCTAATGTTTCGGTTCGCCCCGCGGGCGCCGAACAGCTAGGCATAAAGACGGAAGTCAAGAATATGAATTCCTTCAAGGGGGTGGAACGAGCTCTGACTTTTGAGATTGAACGGCAGACTTCTCTTCTTAAGAGCGGCGGTATCATAGAGCAAAGCACATTACTATGGGATGACAAAAGGCAGAGGGCTGAGGTAATGCGTTCCAAAGAAGAAGCTCAAGATTACCGTTACTTCCCAGAACCGGATTTGGTTAATCTGGTGATTGACAATGATTGGTTGGATAGAACCAGAGGGAGTCTCCCGGAATTGGCGGAAACCCGGGCCCGACGATTTGTTGAGCAATATCATATTCCTGAATACGATGCCGGAGTATTAACGGAATATAGAGAGCTGGCGGACTATTATGAAGCCGTAATGAAGGAATTTGACAATGGCAAGGTGGCCTCCAATTGGATCATGACGGAATTACTTAAAGTGATTAACGAAGAGAAGGCCGATATAAGTGAGTTTCGGCTCAGACCCATGATGATGGCTGAGTTGTTGAAGTATATCCAGAGTGGAGAAGTTTCCGGTAAAATCGCCAAGGAAATATTTGCCGAAATGATTATATCAGGGCGATCAGCCGGGGAGATAATCAAGGAGAAAAGATTGGTTCAGATTTCTGATGATACTTTCATTGGCCATGCAATTGACAAAGTTATAGCGGAAAATGAGGATAATATCAATAAATATCTTTCCGGAAAAAATCGGTTATTTGGCTATTTTGTGGGGCAAGTGATGAAAGAAACTGACGGCAAAGCCAATCCCGAAATGGTAAATAAATTACTAAAAGAGAAACTTGATGAGCTTGCCCGTTAAATTGGCTGTCTTTATTTCCGGGAGCGGCACCAATCTTCAGGCTTTGATTGATGCCGTCAAAGCGGGGAAATTATCGGCCCGGATAACGTTGGTGGTTTCCAGCCGTGATGATGCGTTCGGTCTGGAACGAGCTAAGAAAGAGAAAATAGATACCTTTGTATTCAGGGTAAAGGACTTCCCCACACCGGACAAGGCGGAAAATCATTTGACGACAATTTTGGATAAATATCAAATTGATTACATCGCCCTGGCCGGCTATATGAAAATGGTTCCGGCCAGAGTAATAGAAAAATATCGGAGTCGGGTTACCAATATTCACCCGGCCCTTCTTCCGAATTACGGAGGCAAGGGGATGTATGGCCATTTTGTCCATGAAGCCGTCCTGGCCGCCGGTGATAGAGAATCAGGTGCCACGGTGCATCTGGTTGATGAAATCTACGATCATGGGAATATTTTGCTTCAAGGGAAAGTACCGGTCTATGCCAATGATACACCGGACACCTTGGCGGAGCGAGTGCTCCAAGTGGAGCATCAAATCTATCCGGAAGCGCTGGAAAAACTAATAAGAGGAAATATTAACTAATGGAAAAAGCCATTCTGGAGACTAATATTAAGGAGTACCCTCTCTTTGCGCGCGGGAAAGTTCGCGATATCTATGATTTAGGTGATAGATTATTAATTATTGCCACGGATCGGGTTTCGGCCTTTGACTGTGTTTTGCCCAACGGTATTCCCGGAAAAGGAAAAGTTTTGACTTCCATGTCCCTCTTCTGGTTTAACCATCTAAAGGATATAATTGATTCGCATTTGATAACCGCCGAGGTGGACGAATTCCCCAATAACCTTTACCGGTATCGGGAGATTCTTGAGGGACGGGCCATGCTGGTGGTTAAGGCCAGAAGAATTGATATTGAGTGTGTCGTGCGAGGATATATTTCCGGGTCGCTTTGGAAAGAGTTGCTCGAAGCAAGAAAGAACGGCCAAAATCAAGTGCATGATTTTGTGTTTCCCTCTGATTTGAGAGAATCCGACAAGTTGCCGGCGCCGATTTTCACACCGGCTACGAAATCTGATAATGGTCATGATGAAAATATCTCATTTGATCAGATGGCCGATATGGTTGGACTCGAGACGGCCCAATTATGTCAAAATAAATCTATTGATATTTACAGTCAGGCCGCTGATTATGCCCGGACCCATGGAATTATTATTGCTGATACCAAATTCGAGTTTGGGTTTCATAATAATAAATTTATTATCATTGATGAAATTCTTTCTCCAGATTCCTCAAGATTTTGGCCAATTGCTCAATATCAGCCGGGAAAAGGCCAACCCTCATTTGACAAGCAATATATTAGAGATTATCTTGCCGGCCTTGATTGGGATAAGAATCCTCCGGCGCCGCCATTGCCGGAGGAGGTACTCCTAAAATCGGCTGCTAAATACAGGGAAGCGGCGAAACTTTTGATGGGGAAATAGCAATGTTCGATAAGATAAAAATTAGACGGGCCCTCATCTCAGTTTCCGATAAAACTGATTTGATTGATTTTGCTCAAACGCTCGGTAAATACAACGTGGAAATTATCTCGACCGGCGGGACCCTGGCGGCTCTAAAGAAGGGAGGTATTCAGGCTATATCGGTCTCTACCTTCACGGGAGCGCCGGAAATACTTGGCGGCCGGGTAAAAACGCTTCATCCCAAAATACATGCCGGTATTCTCTATCGTCGGGATAATGAAGAGGACGCCGCGGAAATGACCCATTATGAATATAAACCTATTGACATGGTAGTCGTTAATCTCTATCCCTTCGAGAAAACTGTCAGCAACCCCGAATCCACCGAAGAGGAGATTATCGAGAATATTGATATCGGGGGTCCTTCAATGATTAGAGCGGCGGCCAAGAATTTCACCGGCGTGGCGGTCGTAACCTGCCCCGATGATTATAAATTGGTCATAGAGGAATTGGCCAAGAACGAGGGGGCCCTGGGATATGATTTCCGGTGGCGCTTGGCGGCGAGTGCTTTTGATCTAACTTATAGATATGATGGTGCGGTTTCGGGATTCTTCGCGGCACGAGGCCAAAAGATTAAGGAGGATTTCCCCCTTCGGCTAAATTCCTCTTTCGGTCTTAGATCGATTCTCCGGTATGGAGAAAATCCGCATCAGAAAGGAGCCGTGTATAAAAATGAAAGGTACAATGGCCCAAGTTTATGCGGGGCCGATATCCTTTCCGGCAAAGAACTATCATATAATAATATTGCCGATATGGATGCCTGTTTAGATCTGATTTTGGATTTTAAAGAGCCCTTCGCCTGTGTCCTCAAGCACGCCAATCCCTGCGGTGCCGCGGTTGGAATCAGGCTGGCTGAAGCTTATCAAGAGGCCCTGGCCTCGGATCCTCTTTCCGCCTTTGGCTCTATAATTGGTCTTAATAAGCAAGTTGATATGGAGACGGCCAAGCTTCTTTCTGAGACGGAATTTATTGAATGTATTTTGGCTCCGGGATATGATAGCGATGCTTTAGAGCTTCTCAAGAAGAAGAAAAATCGGCGCCTTTTGGCTCTATCGGAAATTGCTGCCGGACGACCCTCCGGTGAAATGGTTTTCAAATATATCCGTGGAGGAGCCCTCTGCCAGACAGCCGATGAACATGAGCTGTCTGAAGCGGAATTAAAAATAGTGACCAAGAGAAAGCCCACCGAAGAACAGCTTAAATCCCTTCTTTTTGCATGGAAAATAGTTAAACACACCAAATCAAATGCAATTGTTATTGCCAAGGGAAACGCCACTGTAGGCATTGGTATGGGACAGACCTCACGGGTTGATTCCTCCCTACTGGCGGTCAGGCGTGCCGGTGATAGGGCCAAAGGTGCCGTTCTGGCATCGGATGCTTTTTTCCCTATGCCCGATGGCGCCGAGGTGGCCCTTGAGGCCGGCGTAACAGCCATAATTCAGCCCGGTGGTTCGAAAGGAGACCCGGGGGTGATTGAAGCTGTTGATAAGGCTGATGCGGCGATGATATTTACGGGAGTAAGACACTTCAAACATTAAGTTTGTCGAATGACTAATTAAACCATTGTTTATGGAATCGGTAAAGGGCAGTTTACTTTGTTAGGAATTCTTCCGGTTTTGCTCTTATGTCTTTAAAAGGCAAAAAAATCATGGTCGGACTTACAGGCGGTATTGCCGCCTATAAGATGCCGCATCTGATAAGATTATTGAAGAAAGATGCGGCGGATGTCCGCGCCATTATGACTCCGGCCGCCACCAAGTTTATTACGGAGCTGACTATTGAAACGATCTCCCAAAATCCCGTGGCCATGGAGATGTTTCCCAAAGATCGTTATGTCGGAACCCATCATATTGATATGGCGGAATGGCCCGACCTATTTATTATTGCTCCGGCTACGGCTGATTTCATTGCCAAAATTGCCGCCGGAATCTGTGATTCCCTTCTCACTACCGTTATCTGTGCCACCAGAAAACCCGTTATAATAGCTCCGGCTATGAACAGCCATATGTATCTCAACCCAATCACACAAAAGAACATTCATTATCTAAAATCTCTTGGATATATCTTCATTGATCCGGGTGAGGGGGAGCTGGCCTGCCATACGGTTGGTGTTGGCCGTCTGCCGGAACCGGAAGAAATTTATCATTATATTCTGCAGTTCTTTCAAAAAAAGGAACTTCTAAAGAATAGAAGAATCTTGGTGACGGCCGGTCCCTGTCGGGAGGCAATCGATCCGGTCAGGTTTATTTCCAATCGTTCATCGGGAAAGATGGGCTTTGCTATTGCCGAAGCCGCTTGGAATGCGGGA
>JAPLUS010000429.1 GCA_026397495.1 Candidatus Zixiibacteriota bacterium
ATGGTAGTCAAAGTAATAAAGAAAGCCAAGCCGATAAAAACCAATACCCTAAGCGAAAAACTGACCGCCATCCCAATTCCCCCTTCAGTCAAATTGAAGCCAAGAATTGTCGCCACAACTTGAGAATCACGGGCCGAGAAAAGGAGATGGTAAAGAGCGGTGATTAACACTAATATAATAAATGGCTTGCCATTACAGTAGATGGCTGAATAAGGTATATTCGAAGCCCGAAGCATAATAATAATTCCAAAGATTATAGACAAATAGAAAAATGCTGAGGAAGTAAAAATAGCCATTATCATGAGAAATATTGAGACCAATATTTTCCCCCGCGCGTCAAGCCGATGCCCAAAAGAATCAGATGGTCGATATTGGCCGATGATTAAACGATTGGTAAGAATAACTCTACACCTTCTTTAAACAAGTAATTTAATTCCTCTCTCTTCCGCTGTCAATCCAAGTTTATAAAATAGAAACCGCCCCAAAAGGGCGGTTTGACTCCATCATTCCCGATTCCAGAAAAAATTAGATTATTTAAGTAGAATCATTTTCTTGGTTTCTCTATCCAGACCCCGTATTAGCCGATAAAAATAGATACCACTCGCAACTTCCTTCCCTGATTGGTCGGTACCATCCCACCGGACAGTATGTTCACCTGTCGTTTCCTTTCTATCTACCAGCGTTTTAATCTCCTGTCCCAGAATATTGTAAATCTTCAGAATCGTATTGGGTATAATTCTGCCGCCGGTATTACGAATAGAATATTTGATAGCGGTCGACGGATTAAAGGGATTGGGATAATTCTGACCCAGGCTAAAACTAATAGGTAAGACGGGCTGGCCGTCCTCATCATTAACGCCTGAGGTTCCATCACCAAAGAAATTCAGAATACGGCCAAGAATGAGATCACGATTGGTATAACCAGAACCTGAATTCAGAATCGCTTCATATCCCCAATTGAAAAAGACAACCTTATAGTCGCTGCTATTGAAGCTGACGGCTGAATAGTTGCGCCCATTTTTTAATTTGAACTCTGGGACACCGCCATTTATGGGAATGATTTCCGGAGATAGACAAAACATTTGGTTACAGCCACTAAAGTATCTAATTTTCAGACTATCTCCAATCGGCGAACCGGAGATACCATCCTGATAAAAATTAAAATATGCTCCATCACATTGCGCATGCAAATAATTCTGCAGAAATGCGGAATCTTGAGTCTGAAGCTCACCGGCAATCCCCTGCCCGGTCAGGAAAAGATTACCACCAGTATCAAGGAAATCCTTTATGGTCGAGATGTCAGCCGTTTGCATATAGTCTCCGGCGCTGTCGCCGGTGTACCAAATAACCGTTTTGTAGTATTTCAATTTATTGGCTGAAGGCGTTCCCTCGACAATCTTCGTCCATATATCAGTGGGAATTCTGCGTTTATAGAAATCACCGCCATAGACATCTTCATAGTTCCCCCCTTTATCAGCATCGACAATAAGAATTTGCGGTTTTCCAACCGTCCGCTCAATGCCAAAGGTAGCGCCAAATAGACCATAATCGGATTCAATACTAATAAAGAAGGAGTCATAAGTGGGAATTAGAGTATCCGGCATTCTGAAGATAAAGGGGTGTGTGGAATTATCAGTCCGAGCAGAATTACCCGTCAAGGTTATTCCAGATATTGAGGTGTCAATGGAAAGTATAGAATGATCATTAGTGGATAGAATGATGGTAGCATTATTTGCCGTGAGCCAATCATTTCGAATATAAAAATAAACGCGAACCAATTCCCTCTGTTCCATAATACCATTATTGCTGGAATCGACAAAAATAATGGTATCAAGATCAAAATGAGGACGCGACCAGCGGATATCCAGATTGGCCGTCATTATTTGGTCGGAGTTGGATATATCCCAAACAGCAACCTGAGTAATTTCGGAATCGTTGGTTCTGCTATTAGGATTGGAAAGATCATCAAATGACCGGTTACCACTGCTCCCGGGCCAAGGGTCACCGTCATTCCCTTCACTGCCATGTTCTAATTGAGTTTGGCCATCAGCTTGCTCCAGAGCGACATGATATGGCAAACCGTGATTACTGCCGCCATATAAGTCATCAACATGATAAATGAGAAGTCCGCTTCCCGGCAGGGAAATATCAAATCCTGTCTGTTGGCGATTTTCAACAAGGAAATATTCACTGGATGGATAACTGCCGTTTTGCCAGAGATGGTAGATTACCGGATTGGTTTCAACCTGTGGTATTTCAGCCCCCATGATATTATCAGTTACAATAGTCGGAGTTATGAAACCGGCCAAAATTTTGCAATAGGCATCAAGGTGAGCCGGCGATTGCGAGTGATTATTATAGTTTCCAGAGGCCATCAGTGACCAGCGACCTAATCCAGCCGAGGAATTGGTGGTATCAGCAGTATCATATAGATCAGGCAAACCCAGAGAATGGCCGAATTCATGACAGAAGACACCTATGGGTGAAATTTTTCGTGCCAAATTTGATTCCTCCGGTTCAACCGTATAGGAATTAATCAGAATACCATCTTTATTAACAGCATGAGGGCCAAGATTCCATTTATGGGAATGAATATCAGAAGGTATCCCCGATTCTTCAAATCCGGTTCCGGCGTGGACAATGAACAATCCATTTACTTTATCGAAAGGCGGAAGTCCCGCATACTTGGAGAAATCAACTCCATTGTTATCTGCAATATTGACAGCGTCAATAGTCAACTGCTGAGTGTTATTGGGGAAAGGGCCTAATCCGTGGGTAGTACCCGGCGAATAATAACTATAAGCTTGGGGCATCGTGTACCAGCCATAGATATCACCAAGGACGCAAAATTTTCCATAAGAATTTTCCAAGTAATATTCCATCAGTGATCCGGTTGGATTATGATGCTCCGTAGAAAAAAGCACGGAATCAATTTGACTGGGTGAGGCTGCCGTATACCCGCCAGTATAGAGTTTATCCGGAAAATCAACCAGAATCACCACTACCTGCAGGGTTTCTACCGTATCAGCCTTAGGTTTAAATAGGAGTTGTTTTGCCTTCAGAGGTTCCGGAACATCCACTCCGCGTGTTTTTGCTTCTTCCATTTGAGCAATGAAAGCTTCCAGTTGCCCACTGGCCTTAAGCTTTTCCATTACCTCTCGTGATGGGGCCACAGCCCATGCCGATGTTCCGGCTAAAAGTAATAAGGCAATGATTACGGGGAGTCTTTTCATTTTGTCCACAACGGTCATATATTATATTTTTTCTTTCTTCCTAAATTGAACTCCCCTGTTAATCGCTTCATCAAAAATACAGCTATTTTAGCAAGAGCATTTTTTTTGAAAAAACAGCGGTGTCAGTTTTCAATCTATAAAAATATACGCCAGAAGGAACCGGTTGAGTATAATTATTTTCCCCATGCCAGATAACAGTATGCCGGCCTGGTTGAATTTGTCCCTCAAAAAGAGTGGCGACTTTCCGTCCCAGTATATCATATATGGCCAGAGTTGCGGTTGTTATTCGGGGAATTTCAAATGTAATCTGAGTCGACGGATTAAAGGGATTGGGATAATTCTGAAAGAGTTTATAACCAATCGGCATAAGGGCGGAATCGGTCGTAACATGGGTCAGCCCCCAATAACGTGCCGCCGACCGAGTGGCTGCCATTTCCAACGAAACGGAATCCGAAGCCGCCACAAGCGCCAAGGCCACCGCCGCGGAATCATAAGATTCAAGGTTAAAGGGACCAAAAGAATGCAAGGTCATTAAATCAGCTTTCGAACTGTCATCCACCCTATTTCCCATCTGATTGATATAATCGATTTTTTGCTGATTATTAAGAGCCGTTTTCATCGAATCATTTTTCAAGGTGATAATCCCATTGGTTTCCGTCAAAGGTAGAATACCAATCCATTTTGAATCTCCGGTCTGATACAGAAGATTATCAGGCAATAGGCCGACTCTATCACCGGTGGAAGAAAGGTCAAAATCGCTCAAGAAACCAAAATAAAGGTCAGTCAGATTCTCCAGGGAATTATTAATCAGGAAATATTTGATGATAATGTAATCATCTTCCCCTGTCTGGCTATAACTCCAAACCGATTGACTGATCGTAATGGGGATAGGGATAATCGATTGGGCATCGACAAATCGGGAATGGCTCCCAAAGCCGCCATCCGGGTCAGAGTAATCCGCGGTCAAGTCAAGAATCGGGTTGAAGTCGGATTGATCGGCCCGTCCCAGACTATCTCTGACACAGGATGAAATTTGGAGAGCGTTTCTCCCCACGATTATTCCGGCTTCATATAAGATATTTTCCGATTGCTCAAATTGGAATCCAGCTCCGCCAGCCGGAAATATCGAATTTATCCCCATCCCCAATTGGCCAAAATCAGAGACGGTAAACTTAATCTTTGGAGTAATATGAGTAATCATCTTCCCATTGGGGGCACGCCCGACCGTAATATTGAAATCAAGGATGTCAACGCTATCGTCAAAAGGTGAATAAAGCCGAAGGGTAAAAGGAACCATCTGGCCATTTATCAAACTCCGGTCAAAACTGATAGCATATGAAGGGTGGTTGATTGGGCGAGAACCTTCTTTTCCCAGAACAAAGAATCCTCTATTAGAGTGGATTATAACTTTTGGATCATCGACGGAGAGAACACCAACTATTGAATCAAGAGAAGTCGGGGGAACATCAAGCTGCAGGAATAAATCAAAGGTTTCACCGGGGTCGGCAATACCGTCAACCCCAATAAATTTCGAAACCAGCTGAACCTTGGGATATGGAGGATGCGGTAGGAGCTCTACGGCTCTCTCGGCATCCGGCAAACCCCAGCCATAACTATTGTCCTCACCGAGCGGACCAAGATCGCGGGCGGAGCCTATGATAGCATTCTTTATTTCGTCGACCGTGGCCACAGGATTATATTGGCGCAGAAGAGCAACCAGACCGGCAATATAAGGCGCGGCCATCGATGTCCCGCTCATCAGGCAATAGGTTCCATTTTCCCAAGAGGAATAGATGAAAACTCCCGGCGCCACTACCTCCGGTTTGATTTGGGTTGTATCACCGTGGGAAGGTCCTCGGCTGGAAAAGCCGGCGATAGTGTTGCTGGCATCATTAATGGCTCCTACGGCAAAGGCGTTGAGCGGTGTTGTGGCCCGATCCGCCGGAAGGCGGATTGTTTTGGGATTCGGTCCTTCATTTCCGGCGGCGAAGATGGTGACAATGCCGAAGGCCTCGACATTATCAATCGCCCCATAAAAAGTTTCATCACCGGGAGGCAGAACCGATAGGGGAATTCCCCAGCTATTCAGGATGACGTCGGGAACATCATCTGTGGTATTGGGATTGCCATCGGGATCAACAGCCCACTGAAAGGCAGCCAGGATGTCCGAAATGGTTCGACTCAATGTTTGTCCCTGGTCAATTACTCCGGCGGTTATCCATTCGGCCTCTGGCGCCACGCCGAAACTATCAGCCTCATTTCCCACCATTAACCCCATAGTATGCGTTCCATGGCCGGATTTATCGGTCGGAAGAGTATCGCTCACTGAGGGAGCAAACCAGGCGGCCGCCGGTGCCGAATGATTTCCTCTCCATTTCTCCTGCAGCGCCGGATGAGTCCATTCGACCCCGGTATCAAAACTACAGATAAGTCTTCCTTTACCCTTAAGACCGCGTTTCCAGATGGCGGGTATATTAAGGGTTTCCAAATGATTTAATACGGCGGGCTTGGCGACACTCACTGGAATAGTTTCAACCGGAGATATCAAATCGACCGGAGCATCTTCCACAATTGAGGCCACACCGGGCAATTGGGCTAAGGCCTTCAGTTTTGAAAAAGGGATTCTAAAGGCAAGCGCCGGGGTGATCCAGAATTCTGTGAAATCGGAGATATGATATATTTTTTGGATTCTTTCCTTCATCTCTCCCCATATCGCATCTCCATTTGCCATCAGCGTCCCAATAACCTGTTTATGTCTTTGCTGCGGATTCAGGGAAGGTGTCGTTGATATTTTATATATCTTATTTTTAATGCTTACATTGTCCAGAAATAATATGACCGGCACCAGCGAATCTGTCTTCATAGTGTCAGTCTGGATAGAAATTCGCTCCAGCGAGGGAGAAAGACTGGCCTTTGACAAGGCGTTTAAAGGGAGAAATAAAAGAAAAATAAAGACTATAGACTGAGCAATCCTATTTCCCATCGCGGCGTCGGTCCGCCGCGGCGGATTTCCCGACGCAATGAATTCCGGCAGGAATGGGTTTCTGCCGGCGCATTCCGGTTCAGGGCTATAAAGAAACGTTGGGGACACCACACTAGAGATTGAGCAATCCTATTTTTAAGCGACAACATTTTTATTCCTATGGGTAAACCATTACCCTATTGAGCAACCGATATGCCGCAATTTGTGATACTATTAACCCCAATCCGTTGAGTGATAGATAACAAATCAGGCTATAATATACAACGATAACCAATTGCGTATTAATGGGATATGGACATGAATGTCATTTATGCGGCTTTCATAATCGGCCGTCGCCTGATACCACTACAGGGTTGACCTGAAACTATCTTTGCATATAAGAACCTCTTTGCAGACCACTGGCCTATTGTTTAAAAACCATTACTAATTTATCTTAAAAGAGACATATGCGCAAAAATTTCGTCGGCCTTATAAAGAGAGAGCCCCTGTTATTTATTCTATTAATCGGGGGAATAGTCCGTTTAGCTTTCCTTTTAATCTATCTGTCTCGTCCGGAATGGAACCAGCTGCTGGTCGATTCTTTGTTTCATAACCGGTGGGCGGAATCAATCGCATCGGGTAATATCCTTGGAAGCCAGCCTTTCTTCCGCGCCCCTTTCTATATATATCTTTTGGGCGGATTATATGCTCTGTTTGGCGACTCGCTTTTGGTAGCGCGTATTTTTGGCCATTTAGTGGGATTGTTATCGGTTTATATTACTTATCGTCTGGCTTTAAGATTATTCTCTAAAGAAACGGCCATCGTGGCCGCGCTGATTCATTCCTTATATCCGATCGCTATCTATTTTGAAAGTGAGTTGCTGGTTGAAAGCCTTTTTACTCTGCTGGTGGAGTTGTCAGTCTTCTTTTTATTCCTTGCCACTGACAAGAAAAATAACAGATGGTATTTTCTGACGGGTCTGATCTTCGGGATAGCCGTTATCACGCGACCGGTTATTCTTCCCCTTCTGCTTTTATTCATCGTCTGGATATTATGGAAACGAACGGGAATTAAGGCCGCGATCATTTCTAACCTGGTCCTTATTTGCGCGGTTGTGATTATAATTTTGCCGGTAACCCTGCGGAATATAATCGTGGGAAAGGATGTCGTGCTTGTTGCTTCGTCAGGGGGGATCAATTTTTATATCGGCAATAATCCGACCGCCGACGGCCTCTCGGCGACACTTCCTCCTCCACTGGGATCCAGCTGGGAAATTAGGGATATCAACTATATTGCAGAAAATGAGGTCGGTCATCCCCTAAAGGACTCGGAGCTTTCGGATTATTGGTATAAGAAGGGACTCCGCTGGTGTCTGGATAATAAGATTGATTTTTTGAAGTTGTACTTCAAGAAACTATATTTTTGTCTCAATAATTTTGAAATTCCCAATAATCGTAATTTGCCGCTGTTTTTCAGGGGAAATCTTATTCTTAAGATAATGCCGCTCAATTTCGGTATCCTCTTTGCCTTGCTGATAATTTCTCTGATTCTGCTTAGGTGGAATCGGGGATTTAACAGTGAAAAAATATTCATGCTTCTATTCATAACGGCTTACTTTATACTGCTTTCATTTTTCTTTATCAACGCCCGTTTCCGCCTTCCGGTTGTCCCTTTTATAATTATTTTCGCATCTTTCGGTTTCACCGGTATTATTTCACAAATCATATCCCGCCCTTTCGGTATCCGGACAATAATACCGCTGCTGGCCGGAGTTATCGCCCTTATATTTGCTGAAGTTTATTTCAGACGTGAAATAGATGCTTTTCCATACAGCGCCAAAGGGTACAGCAATCTGGCCTCATTACTCTACCTTAAGAACTTGCCGGACTCGGCCCGCCTATACGCCGACAGCGCCATAATACTTAAACCATACCTGAGCGATGGTTATCTTATAAAATTCAGGATATTGGCGGCCAAATATGATACTTCCGGGTTGGCCCGGCTTATGACCAGGGCCAAGGAATATTTCCGAGATATTCCCAGAATCTATCTTGATGCCGGTCTGGTTTATTCAGAATTAAAAATGTATAGCACAGCGGAGAAATACTTAAAAGAAGCTCTTCAGAAACAAGGGGGATTCACGGAATCCAGCGACGAGGCCTTCAGCTATTCCACAGATAATAACAGCGGTGAGCGAATCAAGGCCAGAGCCGCTTATCAGCTGGGATATATATATGGAATAAATAATCAACTGGATTCATCGGTAGAAATGAGCCGTATGGCCATAGCACTTGATTCCAACCTCATTGAAGCTTATATCAATCTGGCCCAAGGGTATTTTCTGCAAGGGGAAAAAGAGCCTGCAGACTCCATAATAGCAACCGCGCTAAAGAAATTCCCGAAGAACGAATTGGTAAAATCCCTTCAAGAACGACTAAAATAGCAATTGTACAAGGTCGGGTCTCGAATTCCGACGATAGTCGGAATGAGAAACCCGACAAATG
>JAPLUS010000071.1 GCA_026397495.1 Candidatus Zixiibacteriota bacterium
AGGATTTGCCTTGATGCAGGGCAAGACACATCGCGGTTCAATCTTTTTCCGAGATGGCAATGAAAACGAGATCGGAGTCGTTGCCACAGTAGAGGCAAGCCCGGGCCAATTTATGGAATCCTCCGAAAAATATGAGGAGGACTTCATGGGGCTTGACAGCGATATAGTCAATACTCCCTTTGTCGTCACGGCTATGGACGAGCATCCTCTGTACAAGAAATTTCAGGATCCACGGATGGTGGCCTTTTTAGTTCCTTCCTGGCATACTCCCGGCGATCGTTTAATCAACATTCCCTTGCGACGGGGATCGAAATTATATGGTTTTCTAATTTTAGGATTTTCGGACAATGATGCCAACCTGAAGAATAACGACCTTAAGCTTCTATTAATAACCGCCAGCCAGATTGCCATATCGCTGGAGAATATCATTCTCCTTGAAGAGGCCAAAGTGGCTTATGATCGGCTCCGCGATCTGCAGGATCAAACAATCCAGCTGGAGAAAATGGCCACCAAGGGACAAATGTCCGCTGAAATCGGACACGAACTAAACAATTTTCTGAATGTTGTCGGCGGCAACCTTTCTCAAGTAAAACACCAATTGGACAGAAAAAACTACCCGGAGATGGAAAAGTATGTTAATGCTGTCATCAATAATTTAGGAAATATCGAGAAATTTACACATGGGTTGATGAATTTTGAGAACATGTCGTTGAATTTTGAGTTCTGTGATATGAATATCTTAATTCAAGGTGTTATAGAATATCTAAGGACGCAACGGCTTTTTCAGAATGTAACCATCCAATTGGAAAAACCGCTGGCTCCGGTTTTTACTATGGTGGACACCGGACAAATGCAACAACTGCTACATAATCTTATCAATAATGCCGCCGATGCCACTATAGGGAAAACCGAGCGCCTGGTTTCGGTGGTCCTAACTTATGATTCGGAGAACAGCGATTTCACGATTTCAGTTATCGACAATGGTACCGGGATTGACAAAGGCTTCTTGGAAAAGGCCTTTAAGGCCCGCTTCACCACAAAAAAAACCGGCCATGGCTTTGGCCTTCTGGTTTGCAAGAGAATTATTGACAACCACGAAGCTATTTTGAATGTTGATTCCTCTCCCGGTGAAGGGACAACCATTTCCATTAATTTCCCCATTAAACTCCCCGAGAATAAAATATCGACTGTAAAATAGTCTACCGCAAGATTCCTCAAACATAATCCCAAAATAAAAAGGCGGAACCCGATTAGAGTAGCAGATTCCGCCTCGGAAAGGAAGAAGTAAGTTTATTCTTTGCTAATGGTTATTCCCCATTTCTGAGGCATATCAGGTTTGGCTTCATTAAAATCAGGAAAAGAATGAGAATCATCGGTCATAAAGTGTGCGGTGTATTCCCCCTTATCAAGAAATATGCTAATATTCACTTTACGATTTTTTTCGGCTCCGCCCGCAGGCCGGGTTGTCCTATAAGTCATCTCCCAGACCGTATTCCTATGGCTGTCCTCAATCCAGCCATAGTCATACATCTCTCCAGACTTCCCTTCGCCAAGGGCGAAGATATGAATCTTCTGGGGGGTATCAAGCTTGAAAATTTTGGCCACATCGGCATCATCACCCAACCCGGTTAAACTGACCAGGACCTTGCTATCGGAGGGTATTTGATTGGAAACAGTCGCGGATTTGGGATCAAAATTCTTCCCGGCTCCATAAATTGTAATCCCCCACATCTCCTTGTCTGGAGGAGCGGCAGCATTCCAATTCCGGTAAGAATGGAAATCATCGGACAGATAGTAAATCATATAGTTGCCGGGCGGCAAAGTAATAACACCATCGAATTTACGATTCTTAGCGGTTCCACCGGCATGTTCGGTATTATCCTCTCTCATTTCCCAGACCTTCTCATTATTGTCGAGATTCTCTATCCAGCCATAATCAACAAATTCGTCACTATTGCTATACTCGCCCAGCGCTATGATATGCAGATTTGTCTCTTTTTTTAAGATAAGCCCTTCGGACCTATCGGCATTATTTCCGACCTGGGTTATCTGAATAATGATTGGTTCCGAATAGGTATCTTCATAGGGGGCTACATATTTTCTGTCCCCCTCATTTTGGGCATAGATAACCATTCCATAATGGAGAGGATCATAGGGAGGCAAAGTATTCCATTCCCCGAAAGAATGGCTGTCATCAGTTACATAGTAGGCCAAATAATTGCCTGCCGGCAGAGCAATTTCACCAACAAAACCTCGATTCTTGCGTCCACCGCCGGTCCAAGAGGTATTCCACTTATCCATCTGCCAGACTTTCTTACGGGTGTCGGCATTGGTAATCCATCCATAGTCAACAAAGACGCGGTCACTCGAAGAATATTCACCGACGGCATTAATCTTTAGAGCCAAATCCTTTTTCAGGGTGAATCCCTTCCTCTCCGAGTAATCATCACCCGGCCGGGAAAAATCGACAATGGCCTCTTCCTGCAGTTTTTGGACTGGGTTAAATTTGAAAAAGGAACCGGCCGTGGCTTTTATTTCAAAAAGAAGGTTACTCATATTTCCAGAATTATACTGTCGGCCATCTTCGTCATTATCATCAATTACTCGCTCCAACCACCCTACCGCGTCGCTGAAATTATTAATCGTAATATTAATATCACCTAAAGAAGAATGGCGTCCCGCAAAATAATAGCACTCATACCGACCAGCCGGGAGAGTAATATCGCCCTCATATTCGCGGATCATCTTGGAGCCTCGATAGCGCTTGGTATCCTGATCGCTGAGTACCCAAACCGGTTCCCTTGTATCATAATTAATAATCCAGGCATAGGCATACATTTCCTCGGAATGAGAAAGCACCGCCCCGATAGCATGAATATCCAGCTTTGTGGGAGATTTTAGTTCAACACCATCAACAAGAAGATCTCCCTCTTGCATATTTTTCATATTGATCACTATTTCTTGAGCCTTAATGGAGGTTGCCCCGATAATAAAAACCAGGCAAAGCAGGGTAAATAAAACCACAGCACCAAGAATTAATTTTGGATTTGGCACTTTTCTCCTTTCACCAAGAGAATATAACTCTACTTCTACTTACGGTTAAAAAGGGAATAGGTTTCACAAATACGAGGGGATTTGTGGGGCTATCAACAAAAAAAACCCGTCTTCGGGGAATACCAAAGGCGGGCCGAGAGGTAGTCAATAATGTTTAAAAATCGGTAGTTCCGGTAAATTTAAATGAGCTCAAGTGTATAGTCGGGGCGGAGATACATCCCACGGATTCCCACCAGGCCGGAATCAGGCTCTGTTCTTTCGATATTCCCCTGACATTGGAAAAAGCTCGAAGCATTGAATCGGTAAATCGGAGGTTCTTAATTCCATGCTTGATTTTACCTTCCTCTATCAAAAAAGTGCCATCGCGAGTCATACCGGTTAGAACCGCTTTGGGAGTATCAATAAAACCATTGATATAATGAAAACGGGTGACCAAGACACCTCGTTTAACCGAGGCGATCATTTCTGCGACGGTTTTCTGCCCAGCTCCAATAAACAAATTCAAGGGGATCGCCCCTTGCCCATGATCATTTGCGGTTAGGGCGTGCCCGGTCGAGGGAACTCCTTCGCGACAGCCGCTTATTCTATCGAAAGCAACCCCTTTCCCTATTCCCCCCTGAATGAAATAAACTTTTTTCTTAGAGACACCCTCAAAATCGAACGGCATGGCTATGGCTGAGGTATCATTTCCATCGTCATAGATTGTTATCGTCTCATCCATTATTTTTTTGCCGATATTATCAGACAAAAATGAAGTCTTATCAATAAAGGACTTGGAGCCAAGCCCAATATAATTGACCCATTCAAACAGAGTGGCCACAGCAGCCGGCTCCAAAATTATTTCATAATCGCCGGCCGCCAGGGGCTTAGGTTTTTTGGCTAAATAGGCTTTTTCAACCGCTACATCAGCGAGAGCGACCGCCTCAATATCGTTCACCTTACGAGATAACCCAACCGCATAACCGGAGGAGGTATCAGACATGGCAATAATATTAAGACTGGCGCTGGTAACCGGTTGATAACAGCGGACTCCTTTGGAATTGAAAACAGCGATTTCTCCATCACCAGTGGCAAAGGCGCCAGCCGCAGTAAATTTCCGCCGATTGGCTCTTACAAAAACCTTCTTAACCTGTTTGGCTCGATCTTTTGGCGAAAAAGCGGCCGTGTTTTCGCAATAAGTATTGATTTCGACATATTGCTCCGGTCCCGGCAAACCGGGGAAGTATTTATTTTCCTTCTGGCATTTGGCAATTTCGATTGAATTCCCTAAAGTGGCTTTCAGATCCACGAGAGCCAGCGAGTTGGTGGAGGCCACACCGATTTTTTTGCCCAAGACAGTTCGAAAAAGAATTTTGGCGTTAATTTCATTTACATTTTGATGAATAGTTGAATTGGCAAAGCGGGTTAGTCCAGAATTGGTACCAATATAGACAATCTCGGTTTCATCTGCTTTGCTTGCTTTGGCAACCTTCTCAAAGGTCGAAAATAATTTATCTTTTCCAATCATTTGCTCACCCCAACTTTAACTTTGCGGAATCTGGCCGGTGCGGCGCCATGCGCTACCCGTGCCACCTGCATTGGTTCGCCCTTGCCACAGTTGGGAACGCCCCAAATATGCCAATACTTCCGGTTACAAATAGCATCACAGGAGTTCCAGAATTTAGGTGTCATCCCGGTATAAAGAGGATTTTTAAAGATCTTGCCCAGTTTTCCGTTCTTTATCTCCCAAGCACACTCCGTTCCAAATTGGAAATTGAGACGCTTATCATCTATCGACCAGGATTTATTCATATCAAAGAAAATTCCGTTTTTCGTGTCAGCAATAAGAGCCTCCAATTCCCATTCCCCCGGTTCCAGATTAATATTAGTCATTCTTATCAGGGGAAGACGATTCCAGCCATCGGCTCTCATAGTGCCATTGGAGGTTTGCCCTATTACCGGGGCTGTTTCACGGCTGGTGAGATAACCGACATGAACACCATTCTTGATTATTGGCGCCCGCTGAGCTTTGACTCCCTCGTCATCATAGCCAAATGAACCAAGCGCTCCGGGGATAGTGGCATCGGCATAGATATTAACAATATCCGAGCCATACTTGAGCTTATTTAGTCCATCAAGCTGCATAAACGAGCCACCCGCCAGCGATATTTCGGTTCCTAAGACCCGATCTAATTCGGAGGGGTGGCCGCAGGACTCATGAACCTGAAGCGCCATCTGGGAACCACAGATAATAATATCGGTTTCAGCATCCGGGCAATTCTCGGCGGTCAGGAGTTTAACCGCTTCCTCACGGGTGCGATCGATATTTTCCATGAGTTTCATTCCCTCAATAAATTCATAACCGCGAGTAGCATAATCACCACGGTGGGAATTGGGATAGGATCGTTTCTGGACTTCCTTGCCGTCATACGCAATCACTGTATAGCCGGCGCCGGACTCAATGAGATCCTGTTCAATTTCAGCCCCTTCAGTGGAACAGAATATTTTCTTAGTCTTGAAGAAATCCAGAGAAGCTTCCGCCGTCTTAATTTTACTGTTGTTTCTTAATCGATCCGATATTTCCAAAAGAAGCCCAATCTTCTCATCGACCGGAATAGCAAAAGGATCTTTTTCGCAGGGAGATTTATAGAAGTCCTTATGAGCTTTCTCTTTGGCCAATTTTGCATCGGTCTTCTTGGCGGAAGCCGAGGCACGCGCCGTCTGAAGAGCTTTATTGGCGGCCTTCTTTATCTCCCCTTCAGAAAGAGAAGCTACGGCGGCAAAACCCCAGGCACCATTATTGATTACTCTGATACCAACCCCAACATTAACATCCTTTGTTAAGGTATCAACTATATTATCGGTAACCCGAATAGACTCGCTCTCAAGTCGTAGATATCGGGCATCAGCATAATCAACTGATTTCCCTTTTAACCAATCAAGAACATTATTCAGTTTATCTTTCATCTATCCTCCAGTGTCCACAGAAATCATAAGCATTATGACATAATTTGATGGGCGATAATCTACCGAAATGCCCGAATAAAATCAAGCCACTCATAATAATTAACATAACTTATTGATAATAATAGGGTTGGCGTTGGCCGATGGGCAACCATATTTTTTACCCATTTTCAACAATCAATCGCAGCGGAGCTATTTGTCAACTTTTTTTTAAAGAATAAACGATTATAGACGGTCATTCTCTTAAGACGATTTACCGCCGCTTGATTGGCGCTGGCCGCACATTCGTCCAGACCCTTTCCCATAATTAAGGCAATTATAAAACCGGCACTGAAGCAATCGCCACAGCCGGTAACATCACCCCGCTTAATGAGTGATGGTGAGGAAATTCGATTTAGCTCTGGTTTTCTCTGCCCGCCCAGACACCAATGACAGCCATTGGCCCCATCAGTAATAATAAAAACCTTCTTGGAGACCTCAATAGAATAGTCTGTCAGGCTTCTATATAATTGCTTTAGATTCAGACTAATATTATCACCGGGAGTTTTCAGTTTTCGGCGTTTTTCCGTCAATATGGAAAGCTCCGCTCGGTTCATTTGTAAATAATCAGCTATTTCGACCACTTTTTCCCAACCGGGCGGCTTCCGCAAGTATCGGGAACCATCTTTTCGCTTGCCAAGAGTCAGGGAGTGGATATCAATATAGATCTTCCCTTTGAAATAATGCCGCAGTTTCTGCAATGATTTCAAATATATATCCCGCCCTGAGATATAATTTACCAGGATAATATCGCAGCCCAGAAGAGGCTTGATATTGTCATAGCGGAGCCGCTGGACACCGCCCTTCAGAATTTCATTTTTTTCTCCGTTAGGGAAATAGACTAAATGGCAATGGTTATTCTTATCCTTAACCTTTCTGACACAGGTAATATCCACACCTCGTAGATTTTTCAAGATTGAGATTACCGGTTTATAATGCTTGACCCCGATATTACAAGCCGGCATAATTTCCAAACTATCTCCGCTTCCCTCATACACCGCATAAAATCATCTCCCCTCTTGGGACAAATATTTTTCACACAGGAGATACAGGGAAGGCGGTCTTTGATAATAACGATCTTGCGATCGGATAGAGGCGAGGTTTCGGCCGGATTATCGGCGCCGGAGAGAACCACTATTGGAATTTGTACAGTGGCGGCTAAATGGGCCAGCCCGGAGTCGTTGCCGATAAAGAGCGCCGCTTGCCTGAGAATAGCCGCCGCCGTTCCAATATTGGTTAAGCCACAGAGATTAATAATTTCCTTCTGACCATTTTTAACCTTCTCCCCTGCGGCCTGTTCGGCGATAGTGCCAAGCAAAACAATTCTGGCTTCCCTTTGTTCAATTATCCGGCGAGAGAGAGACGCATAGTTATCCGCTCCCCAGCGGCGTGATTCCGCTACCGCCTGCGGAGCGACAGCTATGAAGCGATCTGACGATGCCAGTCCATGTTCTTGCATCAATTTGCCGGCCTTATCGGCATTGGCCGGAATGAGATTAATGTGAGGAGATTCCACAGGCAATTCACGGCCCGCAAAATGCTCTATCAATTTATGGTATAGCCGGGCACGATGCACAATTGAAGCGGGCCGATCCATAATATCGTTAAGAAGAAAACCCCGCCAATCAGAACGATAGCCGGTTCTTTTTTTAAAGCCCGCCAGAAAAAAGATCAGGGCCGAGGAAAATGACGGTGTCAGGAGTATTCCCGAGTTATACCGGTTCTGTCGCAGAAGTCGTATCTGAGATTGAATGGCCCAATACCCATGAAGATCGTCTGATTCAAGGAAAAGAAATCCGGTCCGCGGGATCCCGGCAAGGATGGTTTCGGCCCAGCGCGGCATCAGCAAGCTTATTTCATATTGATCGGAATTCAAGGCAAGAGCCTTCACGGCGGGGAGCGCCATAAGGCAATCGCCGAGATGATTAGGGGTTCTGACAACAATCTTGTTCATCTTTTCATTTCACGCGGGACCATGGTCCGGCCGGTTTTTCAATCCAGTTTCCAGCGTCGATGCGTCCACATCCATTGGGATGGATATTTCCGGATCGCTTCTTCAAAGAGTGACGTGTACGCCTGGGTCATGGTCAGAATATCTTTATCGGTATCGCCGGTCCGGGGAGGATATATCGGGGGGAAAACAACGGCGTGGCGATGGTTGTAATCCTGACGGAGCAAATAGCCGGCGATAATCGGACAGTCGACTTTAATCGCAAAGGCAGCCGGACCTTTGGGAGCGGAGACAGGTCGGCCAAAAAACTGTACCACGGCGCCCCCCGAGGCGGCATGCTGGTCGGAAACGACTGCCACCAGACGATTGGACCGAAGTGATTTTATAACATGCCGGCTGGCGACGCCGACCGGGATAATACCGACCCCCAGTGATTTGCGGAATGATATCAGGAGATGGTCAACATACGGGTTGTGTTGTTCCCCCACCAGCAAATCAAGCGGATAACCACAGGCGGCCACCCAGCCGGCCAGAAGCTCCCAGCTGCCGAAGTGGCCGCTTGTAACTATTGCCCCTTTCCCCTCTTTGAGCACTTGATTGAGAATATCCTGACCTTCCGAAGTAACCAACGAGAGAATTTTCTCCTTTGTCAGGACCGGCTGACGGGCGAATTCCACCGAGGCC